>CAKZMA010001324.1 GCA_937127375.1 uncultured Coleofasciculus sp.
CTTTATTCCTTAACCCGCGTTTTTTGGCAAATTTATGCGCGATCGCTTCTCCGATGATCAGAAACTTTCTCTCCATGGTTAGAAACCTTACAAAAAGTAACGTATGATTATTTTTAGTCAATCCATTTTTTCAGACAAGGGAGACAAGATAAGAGTTGAGCGGGTTAGCGTATTTCGGCTAACCCAAACAAATCACCAATTCTTAACCTCCAACCGCCGCCAGGGTAGTAGGTTCAGCAGGCGTAGCTTCTTGTTCTCCCAGACGATTGTGATACAGGCTGGCTAAACGCTGTTCATAGTCTGCCAACTCCTCTTCAATCTGAGTAAACAGCACCGTTGACGTGGGATCTGTGAATTGTTTCCGCAGATTATAAGCATCGACAACACCCGTTTGAATGTCACCCAATGCATGGCGTAAAATTGATAAACTATCGTTAGGTTGCAGCCAATTTTGTAAGGCAGCATAGGCATCTGTCGCCACTTCCGGAATCGATTCAAACGCCTGCAAATCTCTTAAGCGATTCTCCAGCATGATAATATGATGCTGCTTATTTTCGATGATTTCTTGCAGTAGCGATCGCAACTCTAAATCAGAGGCTTTTTGGGCATAATACTCAAACACTTTTCGCCCATATCGTTCCCCAGCTAAGGCAGTATTCAATCCATTCACAATATCAAGCTTGCTACTTCCTCCCCAAGCTTCTGCCAATTGCCACCATTGAGCCGTCATATCCGTTTCATCGGGTAAGGCTTGATCCGGAATCCCTAACCCCAAGCGGGTGAGAATTGCCGTGGTAAAGATTGCCAAATCACCAGGTTGACGAGAGGTAATCAGATTCCCATCCACGACTAAGGGTTCATCCACATAGTTAGCCCCAGCGTTGGTCATATCCTTGCGAATCGAGAGAAATCCGGTCGCATTTTTACCCTGAAGTAAATCCCCTTCAATTAACACTTGGGGACCATGACAAACTGCCGCAACGAGTTTATTCAACTCCATTGCTTTCTGTACAAATTGGACAGCATTGGGATTATTTCGCATCGTATCCGGTGCCATCCCACCGGGGATAATCACCGCATCAAAGGTGTCGGGACGGGTTTCGGTTACTGTACCATCCGGTTTAATCGAAACTTTGCCTTGTTTCCCCTGATAGGTGTCATTCATGCGCGAACCCAGCACCACAACCTGCGCCCCCGCTTGTTGCAGCGCTTGATCAGGAATTTGAAACTCGGAATCTTCAAACTTCTGATCGATCAGAATGGCAACTTTTTTGGGTGTATTATCGGTTATCATCATTGGAATTGTTAACGACTTTATTACTGGATCGAAGGTAGAATTTTTCTGGGGTATTCTTTCAGCCACGAAAATTCTACGGGCTAAACAGGTAGTATTGATAAGCATTTTCAGCTTAGGAATGACTCACACAGATGTCATCCCTCAAAAGAAATAAAATAGGATTCGCTCTGGGGTAATAAACTGATGTGCCTGCAAAAGGCTAAGCTGTGAGTGCAGATAGTAATATAAAAGACAATATGGAACCTGAAAACATTAACCAATCTCAGTCCAACCCCGTATCAGAATCAGACAAACGTAAGGAAACCAACGAAATAGAACTGACGTATGAGGGACTCAGCGATCGCGACACGGCTGATGGTAGACTGATTGAAGAATCAAGAACCCGTATGGCAAGCGGTGAACCCACCACGAGCGATGTTGATGCCAACCGCTACCAGGCAAAAGTAGGCGGTGAGGAAGCCGTTGGTGGTTTAACACCGACGCCGGAGCAAAATGTGACCCAAGAGATGGAGCGAGCCGTTGGTGTCGAAGGCGCTCAAAAAGAACCGGTGCAAGTCACCAATAAGCTAGAACGACGGGATGAGCAGCGTTGGGAATTAGATCCCAAGTCCTCTGAAGATTATCAAGAACACGGCGTCTAGACTATTAATCCGTAGGGGTTGCTGAATCGAGGGGGTGAGAGGGAGATGGGGAGATTGGGGAAAAAGAAAGTTCTACATTAGACTGCAACTTGGTATCAGTTCAAGTAGGTTGGGTAGAGCGCAAGCGTTACCCAAGGGGCTAACCGTAGTTAAGCCAGATTTAAGATTCAGTGCTAATCGTGTGAATCTTGAGCAAATTAGTCCCGCCTGAGACTTTTGTCGGAATCCCAGCGATAATTAAAATTTTATCTCCTTCTACCACTAAATTCCGTTTGAGTAACTGAGTTTGGGCTTGATTGACTAACTCTTCAAAGGACTCAACTTCTTGCTCGAGTAACAATGGTTTTACCCCCCAAACCAAATTCAAATTGTGGTAAACTTTCCGATTAGGCGTCAGAGCAATAACAGGCACTCCTGGACGCTCAGCGGCGGCTAATTTGGCGGTGTGACCGGTACTGGTGAAAGCCGCAATACAGCGCAAATCCAGAATTTTATCAATCGTGTTCAGCGCTTCACTGAGGGCATTGGCTTCATTGGTTGCGGCTGGGGGATAATTAACAAACTTAATTTCCGGTTCCACATCCGTAGCAATACGGGCTAGCATGGTCACAGCTTTAAGTGGATATTTACCCACGGCTGACTCCCCAGACAGCATCACCGCATCGGTGCCATCGATAATTGCATTCGCCACATCACTGGCTTCAGCACGAGTTGGACGGGGATTATTAATCATACTATCGAGCATTTGGGTGGCTGTGATTACCGGAAGCCCCTTTTGGTTACAAATCCGAATAATTTTCTTTTGCAGAAACGGCACTTTTTCCGGACTCATTTCTACACCCAAATCGCCCCGTGCTACCATGATGCCATCACTTTCATTGATAATGGCTTCTAAGTTCGCGATCGCTTGAGGTTTTTCGATTTTGGCAATCACGGGTAGGGATGAGGCATTGTGTTGCTGGAGAAATCCTTTGAGAGTACGGATATCTTCTGCCGAACGCACAAAGCTTAAGGACACCCAGTCAACCCCTTGAGCAATGCCAAATTCTAAATCTTGTCGGTCTTTATCTGTCATTGAGGGTAGGCGATTTAGGCTCAATCCGGGCAGGTTAACCCCTTTACGGCTTTTGAGTATCCCCCCTTCGACGACTTCACATTTAACGGTATTGCCGTCAATGTCCTCAACCCGCAGTTCTAAGAGTCCATCATCCAGGAGAATCTGCACTCCGGGTTCCGCTTCTTGAGCCAGGTGGGGATAGTCGATAGCCACCGTTTTCGGTTGATGATTGAATTCAGAAACGGGAACTAAGGAAATGGATTCTCCTTGAACCAAGTTAAGTCCTGCATCGGGCAGTTTCCCGACTCGAATTTTTGGTCCTTGTAAGTCTTGGAGTAAGGTAATCGGTGTATCTAAGTCCTCTTCAATAGAACGTAGCAAAGAAATGGTGTGAGCATGGTCATCGTAGCTACCATGAGAGAAGTTCAACCGTGCCACATTCATGCCCACTTGCACCATTTGCTTAAGGATGTCAGGTGAATGACTCGCAGGACCAATGGTAGCAACGATTTTAGTGCGATTACTTAGAGGTTTCATTAATTATCCCTAAATTGTGGTAGGGGCACAGCATTGCCCATTGGTGTCAACTTAAGCTCAACCCCTCTCCCCCAGCCCCTCTCCCAAGCTTGGGAGAGGGGAGCAAGAAGGGAGCAAGATAATCTGGTTCCCCTTCTCCCCAGGGTCCGGAGTTGGGGTTAGGGGATGAGGGGGAAAATGTCAAGGAGTAGATAGACACGGCTTAAAACCTTGTCAGCATTAGTTTTCGCCTTAAGTTGACACGGATGAGCATTGCCGTGCCCTATTATCTTAATTATCTCTTCGCGGTCTCTTCACGCTGGTTTCATCGTCACAATACCATAGGCATCCGTTGCCAGATAATCTTGGGCAGCCTGTTGAATATCGTGAGCCTTGACCGCTTGAATGCAAGCCGGATAATTTAAGGCTGGGGTTAAATCCCCTAATTGGGAGTGATAATACCCATATAGACTGGTGCGATCGCTCGGTTTCTCATTACTAAAGGTAAAGCGATTCGCCACCTGGGTACGAATACGGGCAATATCCGCCGCCGCGACACATTCCGTTTGTAGCTGACGAATATGTTCCCCAATCGCCGCTTCCACAATGTCTAAGTTCTCTGTCGGAAGCTGGGCGGAAATATAAAATATCCCCTGTAACTGTTGAGTCATATTACTCACCCCAATATGAGTCACCAGTTTACGATCTTCGCGCAAATCTCGCACCAACCGTGACATCCGCCCCTGTCCTAAAATAGCGGCTAAAACGTCTAATGGATAGGTACTCTCCAACTGTTTTAATCCCGGTACTCGCCAAACCATGACCAATCGCGCTTGCTGTAATGTCGAATCTACATACTCTTGGCGCACAATGTCGGGAAACGGCGCTTCTGGCTTATACGTGAGTCGCGAAGTATAGTCAGAGTCACCCTTAACCTCAGCTTTGGCAAATCCCTGCACCACTGTGTCAATCAACTCCTCCACCGGTAAATTGCCCACGGCGACGGCTGTCATGGTTTTGGGTTGATACCAGGTGTTATGAAAATCCCGCATCTGCTGAGAGGTTAAGCTTTCAATCACAGAAGTCGGTCCGAGTACCGGGCGACGATAGGGGAGGTAGTCAAAGCTGGTTTCTAACGCCCGCCGAAAGGTGCGGCGACGGGGACTATCTTCCGAACGCCGAATTTCTTCTAACACCACTAGCCGTTCCCGTTCAAAGGCGTCATCAGGAATCAGGGGATTTAACACCACATCCAGTTGCAAGGGTGCGAGTTGGGCGAAATCTTTGGGGGCTGTGGTGATGTAATAGTGGGTGTAATCATGACTGGTTGCGGCGTTAGTCACCGCACCACATTCTTCAATCAGCCGCTCAAACTCGCCACTGTTCAGGCGCGGTGTTCCCTTAAAAACCATGTGTTCGAGAAAATGCGCCATCCCGTTAATTGGGTCAGGTTCAACGGCGGAACCCACATTCACCCAGACATTCAGGTTAACCGCATCGACAGGCATCTGTTCTGCCACAATGGTTAGACCATTTGGTAATGTCTCAATAGTTGGGGCATTTAGAGGTGGAGTTTTGAGCAGAGTTGAAGTCATTCGTTACTCGCTTGCTTTGCAGGTGTGCCATGTCTTTCTATCTTAATGGGTTTGTCCGATTCCATCCTGTATACAACTGATGCTTCCCGATTTGATAGAACTGGCGATTTATTTCCTAAGCTTATACCCTACTTACAATGAACTGATGTATGGCTCCCGGTTAGCAAGTGGAGGCGATTGAAATCGCTGCTACACAAACAAAGTCCGCCTGCGCGGACTGGATTATAACGGGGGTAGCTAATCCGGATTTGGTATTAATTATTATCGCTGCTTTCTGCATTGACGGAAACAGTGCGATCGCGCTGATCAACCCTTTGCTCTTTTATACTCAATTTTTATCGATTTTTAATAACTATACTCCTTTCTTCAATCGCTTTTTATATCTATTTTATTTCCTGTTTTCAAGGAAAGATGGAGCGGCTATCGCCGTAGAGTTGTCCTTTTTTAGGATTACACATTATCCATTAAAAAACTGCCGACAAAAGTCTCGATACAGGAATTTTGCCATGGAAGCCCCGTAGGGGCGCACTGACGTGCGCCCTTCCCCCGACGTGCGCCCTTCCAAGGTTGCGCCGCGTGTTTTGTGGATTTGCTTCTTGGAAAGCACAACTTTTGGGTAATAATATGTCCGGCAAATCACTCCTAATAAAAAAGAATGAAACCCTTGCTGTGACAGCATCACTATTAGGGTTAATTGACGGACTTGATAGAAGGGCGGGTTTTGCAATTAATATTGTCGGTGATGTGCGAATTTAAAGGCTAAACCCGCCCCTACAAGCACTCATATCTGCTTCATTTGCTGCAAATGCGATCGCGTTTCCCTATTCACCCCAGCGTCAACATTTCGGCTGCAAAATT
Source organism: uncultured Coleofasciculus sp. (assembly GCA_937127375.1). Classification (GTDB taxonomy): domain Bacteria; phylum Cyanobacteriota; class Cyanobacteriia; order Cyanobacteriales; family Coleofasciculaceae; genus Coleofasciculus. The sequence continues at coordinate 5,965 of CAKZMA010001324.1, forward strand.
CACCGCCAATGGTAGCATCTTCAACCACTGTAAACCGAGTAGCGGTTCGGATATACCTGATCCAGCTAACACGGGAATAATATATTCCCTTTCATCTAGAAAAACCCTGCCTTCATATACATCAAAAAAATCCTCCCCTTGTACCATTCGCATCGCACGTTCACCTTCAATCATCGACCAACCCAAACTTTGCACATCTTGAGCATCAAGCACTAAGTAGCCCGTTGTAAAGCCTGTATCTAGTAACACATCAATGGGGTATCGTTCTGCATCAACGCCAACTAAATCAATTTCAAAGATCAGTTCACCAATCTCACCAAACTTGCCTGAAATCATATCTTGCCACAAGTTCCGGTTTCGTTAAGGCGCATGATTCCCACCATACCGCTTGGGTATTTTTGACGCGCTTTTTGCATCGCTACGTCTTCATCCGGATCAATAAAATAATCCCCACTGTTTGGCTCAATAATCATAAACCAGTTGTAATGATCTTGGATGAGTTGAGGACTGACTTGAGCGAAAATCTCTCGATAGCGCTTTATCCGGACATTTTTTTGAGCTTCCCGTCTGGCTAACTCCTCTGGGGGTATCGTATATTCCGGAAATATTCTGCCTTGACGACGAGGACGAACAGATTTGGTGTGAGTCATCGGTTTAATGCTTAGAGAGTCACGAGGATATGACTATTTTACAAGACTGTCAACCAGCAGAATTGACAGTCCCAACCTTAGCACAGCTACTGCATGACGACTTTTTAACCATTAAGCGTGCAAGTTAGGATGAATGTTACTGATTTAAGGCTGGTGGGCAATGCTACGGTATATTTGGTGGGCAATGCCCACCCTACTTAGCACAGACGGATAGAATAGACCGATTATCATAGATTATGGCAACAGAATTAATCGGTATCGGTTTTCTCCAGTCAAAGTAAACTCTTATGTCAGTTTTCAATAAAATTCTCAGTGTAATTATCGCCGTAATTATTGGCTGTGGCGGTGTACTTGGCATATTTTATGCCATGAATTACCTAGCCAACACCTTACCTCATAAATGGCGATCGCGAATTCTGCCTTGGATTTATCTCGCCCCCGCCCTGCTGGTGCTGACGGCGTACTTAATTCTACCGACGCTGAATACAATTTACATCAGTTTTCTGGATCGGCGATCGCAGAATTTTGTCGGCTGGGAGAATTATCAGTTTGCGTTTACCAGTGAGGCGATGCTGGTGGCGTTTCGCAATAACCTGTTATGGCTGGTTCTAGTTACTGGGTTTAGTGTCGGGTTTGGCTTGATTCTGGCGGTACTCATGGATAAGGTACGCTATGAACCCCTCGCCAAGTCGCTAATCTTTCTACCCATGGCAATTTCCTTTGTCGGCGCGAGTGTGATTTGGCGGTTTGTTTATGCCTTTCGTCCAGCCGGAGCAGCGCAAATTGGCTTACTTAATGGTATCGTAACTAGCCTGGGATTTGAACCCGTGGGCTGGTTAGTGGAACGTTCGATTAACAATTTTGCCCTGATTGCGATTATGATATGGTTGCAAACGGGTTTCTGTCTGGTGTTACTTTCCGCCGCCGTTAAAGGGATTCCCAAAGATATTATCGAAGCCGCCCGCATGGATGGGGCGAGTGAGGTGAAAATTTTCTGGCGGATTACCATCCCGATGATTCGTTCCACCTTAGCGGTGGTGACAACAACGGTGGTGATTATGGTACTTAAGGTGTTTGATATTGTCTTTGTGATGACGGCGGGGAATCAAGGTACCGAAGTGATTGCTTCGCGGATGATTAAAGAAATGTTTAACTATCGCGACTATGGCAGGGGGAGTGCGATCGCGGTTATCTTATTACTGGTAATTATACCAATCATGGTTGTGAATATCCGCCGCTTCCGTCAGCAAGAGGCAAGTCGATGAAATCTAAACGTCGCCGTAAATCGAATTCTGTGAAACATCTGTCTCATCAGTTACGAAATGCCTTCAATAGCCTTCCGGTTCACCTGAGTTTAATCGTCATTTCCTTAATTTGGACATTACCCACCGTTGGCTTATTGATTAGTTCTCTACGCCCCAAGAATGATTTGTTAGAGAGTGGCTGGTGGATGGTGTTTCAACATCCCTTTGATTTCACCCAATATCAGTTAGGAAATTATATCGATGTTTTGACAGCGGAAGGAATGGGACAAGCGTTTCTAAATAGCTTTACCATTGCCATTCCCGCTACTGTTATTCCCATTGCTATCGCCACGTTTGCGGCTTATGCATTTTCTTGGATGCGGTTTCCGGGGCGTCAGGTGTTATTTATTTTAGTCGTGGCGTTGCTGGTTGTTCCCTTACAGATGACGCTAATTCCGGTATTGCGATCCTATAATCATTTTGGATTATCGGGTTCGTTTTTAGGTGTATGGTTAGCCCATACGGGGTATGGAATGCCCTTAGGGATTTATTTACTCCGGAATTATATCGGTTCCCTACCCAAGGATTTAATCGAAGCGGCGGCGGTGGATGGGGCGTCGCATTTGACCACATTTACACGCTTAATTGTACCCCTTTCCCTGCCCGCGATCGCCTCCTTTGCCGTGTTTCAATTTTTATGGGTATGGAATGATTTATTAGTCGCCTTAGTCTATCTGGGCGGAACACCGGATGTCGCCCCATTAACTATGCGCTTAACCACGTTGGTGGGATCTCGCGGCGAAGCGTGGCATTTGCTAACAGCCGGGGCGTTTGTCACGATGATTGTACCCCTGATTGTGTTTTTTGCCCTGCAACGGTATTTTGTCCGGGGAATTTTGGCAGGTTCGGTTAAGGGGTAATATCTGATATCAGTTTTATCCTATCAAAATAAGCGATTATTTACTTGATCATTGCTATCAATCGATAGATTCATTTCTTTGAAGCTAACAAAGCGAATCGGAAGTAACTCCAACCAACCTTGACTGGCAATATTTCCTAATATAATTTCTGCATGTCCCCCCAAATTGTGATCAATAAGAAAAATCATGCTTCTAGTTGATGTCTAGCTTTCTGCTGTTGAAGTTTTATCCAAAGAGTTTCTCGACCTAGTTCTGGTGGTATTGTGGCAACACGTTTAGCGTGTTTACGATTGCGCTCCTGCCAATACTGTCGATTTTCTTCAGCCTGTTTTAGGACAATTTGATACTCTGCTTCAACATCAGAGCGATTTGCCTCAATATAGGATAAGGCAGCATTAATTTGCTCATCTGTAAGATCAAACAGCGCCCGGATAAACTTTGGTGGATATTGAGCCGTTAGATAGTCCATCACATCGTAGATTGTGATGCGTGTACCTGAAATGGTTAGTCCACGTTCTGTACGGATGATGTTTGGTTGTTGATTGTCCACTGAAGCCATACCCGTAACCTTACACAAAACTGACTCTATCGTATACGAAAATGATGGAGTTAGCTATAGCTACGATAGATTGATAGAAACAGCGATATATCGAGAATTAGTGTAAACCCCTGTACATTTTTTATCAAATCATCATTTATAATAGCATACAAGGGGGTCTCTACAGCTAAATTCCCAATTCAGGTTCTAAAATGGCTAGTGTTATTTTTGAAGGCGTCAACAAACAATTTAATGATTTTATCGCAGTCAATGATTTAAACCTAACCATTGACGATGGTGAATTTCTCGTCTTTGTTGGTCCATCTGGCTGCGGAAAAACCACCTCCCTACGGATGCTGGCGGGACTTGAGGATATCACCCAAGGCAGTATTTATATTGGCGATAAGCGAGTCAATGAGATTCCGCCCAAAGACCGGGATATTGCCATGGTTTTCCAATCTTATGCCCTGTATCCTCACATGTCCGTCTATGAAAATATGGCATTTAGCCTGGAGTTACAAGGGAAGCGAAAAGGCGAAGTTAAAACCCGTGTTGAAAGTGCCGCTAAGCAATTAGGAATTGACCATTTACTCTACCGCAAACCCAAAGAACTCTCCGGAGGACAGCGCCAGCGAGTGGCGGTGGGTCGCGCTATTGTGCGTAATCCGGCTGTATTTTTAATGGATGAACCCTTATCTAATTTAGATGCGAAATTACGGGTACAAGCGCGGGCAGAAATTAATAAATTGCATAACGAATTAGGCACTACATTTATTTATGTCACCCATGATCAAGTGGAAGCGATGACCATGGGAAGCCGGATTGCGGTGATGAATCATGGCGTCTTGCAGCAAATTGATACCCCAGAAAAGCTGTACAATTATCCGAATAATGTCTTTGTCGCGGGTTTTATTGGCTCCCCAGCGATGAATTTTTTTGAGGCTAAATTAATCAGCAAAGAGGATAATTTGTATGTAAAAACCGACTCATTTGAACTCCATATACCTCCAGACAAAGCCCTATTCTATCAACATTATGCCGGGGAAGAGGTGATCTTTGGCATTCGCCCAGAAAATATTCATGATCCTGACTATATTCCCCCAGATATTCGTCCAGCTTCTATCAAAGCGACAGTATCCGTTACGGAAATGATGGGGAATGAAATCATTGTCTATTTAACGACGCTAAGCAATCACGAATTTATTGCCAGAGTCGATCCGCGATCGCGCATGACTGTGGGACAATCAATTAGTGTGGTGTTTGATCGGTCTCAGTTTCACCTGTTTGACAAGCACAGTCAACAAGCGATTACCTGATTCTCGGTTCCCTTGAACAGGGTGGAACGTCTGTATAGAGGCAAAAACTGATTATGTCTAATTCATTGGTCAATCTCCAAATCAACAATTTTCGCTGTCTGGCGAATGTTCCCATTACCACCAATCCCCTCAACGTTTTATTTGGACCCAATGGATCAGGAAAATCAACGTTTCTAGATACAATCTGGTTTGTTCGAGACTGTGCAATTCGGGGAGTGTCCTTAGCGGCTTCTGATAGAGATCATGGAATTGGTTTACTTTGGGATGGTGCTGAGGATGGAGAAACGATATCGATTACTATTCAAACTCACTCCGCTACCTATCAAATTACGTTTGGTTATTCATCGGGGAGGATAGAACCCTTTGTGGGAGAACAGTTGTATACAACTGATGACAATATTTGTTTAATTGACCGCAAAATAGGAAGTGATAAGGCGTCGTTTTATCAGGTTGGACGAGGACAATCCCAATACATTTCTCTCAAAGATCCCGAAAAACTAGCTTTAACGCGGTATGTAGACTGGGAAGACAGTGCATCAACGGCGGCTGATATTGAAAACTTACTGCGCCTTGTCCGTCGCTATGACTCCCGTTCTGCGTCTCTATTTAAACTGAAACGATTGGGTTCGGAATCCGATTATGGCGATAGATTACAGGATCGGTGTGAAAATTTATGGTCAGTCTTGCGAAATTTACATGATCGGCGAGTGGTTGATGACCGATATGACACGATTATTCATTTCATGAAAGAAAGTTTTCCATCGTTCAATGGTTTAACCTTTGAGCAAACAGGTCGATATACAGTTTATACTAATTTTTTGGATGAAAGGCGTCAAGGTTTAATTCGAGCATCAGGGGTATCCGATGGTCATCTTCAGATGCTGATTAATCTCACCGCCTTGTTTTCTGAAGAGTTGAGCCGATATTCGTTAATTTTACTGGATGAACCGGAACTATCCCTTCATCCTTGGGCGTTAGCGGTTTTAGCTAAAGCAGTAAAATTGGCGACCAAAGAATGGAATAAGCAAGTTTTTATTGCTACGCATTCTCCTGTTTTGATCAGTCAGTTTGAGCCAACAAATATATTAGCCGCAGAACTGGATCAGCAAGGAAAAACCGTAATGAAACGGGTTAGTGAGATAGAAGCTATCCAAGATTTACTGGAAGACTATGCTACGGGTTCGCTGTATATGGCTGAGATGATTGCACCTCAAAGTAAGTCTCCGTTTGAGGAGGAGAGGTGATGAGTAGTAGACCTAATACGGATAGTCAAAAATATCGTTATTTTCAATTCGGATTGCTGGTTACAGGCGAAACAGAAGCAGAACATCTGCCTAAATTATTTAAATCTCTAATGGAATCGGGTTGGTGTACGTTTAAAGTCCTGCGCCGTGTTCCTCAACTTCCGCCCGACTATTCACAGAAAAAGAAGAAAAAACTTAAAGCTACTGGAACGAATAAGGGAATTCCGGATAAATATATTCAACAAATTGCCTGGGAAGCGAGAAAACATTTAAACAGACCAGATACTTATGTCATCATGGTGGACGACCTAGAGCATGATCGTAGGCAACAAGCACAACAGGTTTTTGAGAGATACCGAGAAATCCTTGATACGCTTCCGGCGACACAAAGAACTCGTGCTTCTGTTCATTTTTTGGTGAATATGCTAGAAGCTTACTACTTAGCTGATGCCAATGCCATTAACGCCGTCCTAGGAACATCTTTAGCCGATTATCAAGGGGATGTGGAAGATATTCGTCATCCTAAAAATTATCTTGGAGATCTATATCCTAATTTCAAGGAAAAGAAACATGGCGGGAAGATACTTCAGCGACTTAATGTCGAACATATTTTGTCTTGTCCGGATACCTGTAAATCTCTAAGGACTCTATTCAAATGGTGTGTTTTGTGTATGGGACAACCTTTGAGTGATCAGTATCAACTTCTTAATGGGAAAGTATTTGATATCACGCGATCGCAACTCGATTATACTGATCAATGAACCCTAATATCCCCGATTGAGTAAAGGGCGACCCGACCCCATTGAACGGATTGGTGTTGTTAATTGATGCAAGCGGGTCGCCCCTACAAGCCCTCGATGTATAGGTTTGTTCTATCCAGAAAAGATACGATCGCATTCGTAGGACACCCCTCATTCACAAAGGACAAAGGACATAAGACGAATGACAACTATCAAGACTTCCCACTCCCCATCAGATAAAGCAGCGCCATGCGTACCGCCACACCACTGGTAACCTGTTGAGAAATTAAACTGA
>CAKZMA010001325.1 GCA_937127375.1 uncultured Coleofasciculus sp.
AAGGGTCTTCCACGACTTCCCAGTTATCGTCACCCCAGTAATCGCGTTCATCTTGCACCGACCATGAGACAATCAAGGCGTTGGCTCCATCCCAGTTGTGATCAAGGATGTGCTGTGCCATCTGTGCAATGCGCTGTCCATCAAGAGAGTCAGCGTGAGACTGGATGCGGTTAGCGATCGCGTTCATATCATTCAAAAATTGGTCATCCATTACTCAAAATCTCCATTAGTTGAAACGTCAGAAAAAGTGCGATTAATTCAATTGCTAGGCGGGTCATAAAGGCTTATCGCATCCTCATCGACTACTTGAATCATTGAATTGAAAGCGGCTCTAAGGCTTGTAAATGGGGAGCTTGTGGATTCAAAGATACCGACTAACTCAACCCTGTAAAGCCAGTTACCTTGGTTTTGGTAGAATTCGATTTTGATTCTTTCCATGGCTTAGATAAGGGTTGTAGTTGGTTCGCAAAAAAGGGCAACCTCGACTTGCTGTAAATGCCCATTTGTTTGCTTAATTAGGTGATTAATCCCAATCACTCGTAAATCTCGCTCAGTGCCATTTTCATCGGGCATACTGATAGATTCCCCGATTCGAGGCAAGGTAAAGAGTTGAGCCAGTGCGCCGTTTTCGTCTTCAGAACTGCGGTGAATTCGTGCTGTAATCATTACGCTACCTCACGCTACCTCCTCATCAAATTGGGATGCAAAATCAGCGGCAAAATCTAAATCATCACTAGGTAATTCGGGCTGGGTTTTTTGTGGTGCGATCGCTACAACCTTACCGCCCCCTAATCCCGGCACAATGCCCTTGAGCCAGCCAAACAAGCGGGGGATGAATTCCTGTTTCATCAGTGATGAAGTCAGCTTGTGTTCGTACAAAAGCCGATTGGTTAGCGTCGTTAAATCGGCGGCTGTAAGCTTATCTGCGGGAATATTCATAACCCTTTGGGACTGCGATTTGATGTAGGCTTCGATATCAGAATCGATTCGGATTCGAGTATTAGGCATGATTAATTCCTCCGTGCTAATAATGCTGCGGCAATAGTCTGCATCCCGATAGCGTTTGCCCAGCTCCCATCGGGTACGGTTGTAATATTTTGAGTGGCTAACATTTTCTGAATTCCGGGCATCTCAGTACCCCCACCCCAAGCAACGAAAGATTGAGCAGAATCGCGCCATTCCTCAATCGCCTTAAGTGCCAGCCGCAGCCGATCCGCCAGCCACGATTTAATTAACCGCGCATAGATGGGGCGGATACTAAAGCCGCGATTGCCATAAACAAAATACCCTGATTCGACGGCTTTACGGATAAGCTCAATACTCCCCGATTTTCCCGTCCTTAGGTGTTGGATTAATTCGGGGTCAGATGCGATCGCATCCAACAAATCAATACATCCACCCACCTCTAAGGGTTGGTGATGAATTAGCTTGCCATTGGGAGCAAAAACTTGGGGGATTGTTGTTGATGTACCAAAATCAAAACCAATGACATGGGCTGATGAGTCGATTAGGTTTAAACGCTTGGCGTAAGTGTAGCTGCCAGCGCCCTCTGGGGTCACACTTCCAAAGTTAATTTTTACCCGTGTACTGGGTTTTTCTTTGCCGCCAAAACTAACAACATGAGTGCCGTTTGTTAGTTCCTTTAATTTGGCGCTAAACAGGTCGCGGCTATGGGTGCTGATGACGATGAATAGCCCCCACTCTTGCCGATGAGGAAGGGTAGCCAGCGCCCCAAGTATCGCGTGTAAGGCATATTCAGCTTTGAGCGCGGGGTCATCACTCAACTTGATGTGAGTGGCTGGAGCTTTCCACACTGCTAGCTCTCCTGTTAGGAATTCGCGATCGATTAGGTCGGGTCTGTCGCCGGAATGGTAAAAGAAGTGACCCCCTTCTTTTGAGGTTAATTCCTCAATCAATGGCGACTTCAATTCCAGGACTTTAGAGGGCTGACGTAGCCGCATTTGTGAACTATTGGAATTAATACAGACCTTGATCAGACCTGCCCCACAATCTACCCCGGTGGGTAGAAATGGGCGCATTTGCCCTGTTCCAGCCTGAATTGGCTGGCTGATTGCAACCATGATTTTTACTCCTTAAAGTGCTTATCGATACCTCAAAGCTTTACTCAGTACAGCTTTGAGCGTTTCTGTAGCGTTTTTTGGATTGACCCAAGACCAGCGGGTTTGGTCTACCACTTCTCTGTGGTGGGCTGTTTTGGGTATATAGGTGTAATATAAGTGAGTTAACATTGATATGTCAAGTTAAACTCACTTTGATTACAAGATTAGTCATGGATTTTTATTGATTTAGCGAAGTGGGAAATCAGTTATATCTACATGAGAGTAAGTGGGATAATCAAATAAACCTACTAAAAACACTCATGGCTCAAATCAGCGTCACGATTTCGGATGAAACGGATAAACTACTTTCTGAGATTGCTCAAGCCACTGGCTTAACAAAAAGCTCCCTCGCAGCCGAGATCTTGAGGCGCGGGCTTTATGAGGAAGCCGAGAAGCAAGCAAAAGTGGCTAATTTTCGCCAAGTTAGCGTAACCCATCCCAAAACTAAGGGTAAGTAGTGATGAAAAACGCGACCCAAACCCCTTTACTGGAAGATATATCAAGTTTGATGCATCTTCCCGGTAATCAAAGTAACAGCGTAAACCCTAAAGTTACAGTTCATGAAACCCAGACAGGGAGCGCTCGTTAGCGATTTTCTATGCTAAAGTATGATACAAATGTTCCAATGTTTTTTGGAGGCTACTAACAAATGCAAAAACATAAACTCAGATTCGTGTTGCCACAAAACTTGATTGCCAAAGCGGATTCCTTGCGGAAGCTCTACGGGGGAGTTTCTCGGAGTGCGATCGTAGGTATTGCGATTAAATCCCTATACGAATCCGAAGCGCCAAAAAAGACCGCCCCCACTCAGGAGAGGGAGGCGGCTTGATCTATATCAGTAGCTAGGGCTTCAACAAAACTTCCTAGCGCTGAATTTCCGATCTATCCCCAATTAACCGAAACCGTGTTTCCACCACGGTTTTACCTGAAAAAAAAAGGGGATTCTGTACACGCCTGTAGGTGCTTGCTTGCACCGTAGGCACTACCCGATAATTAAATGATACCCCACAAATTTACCCTAATTTACCCTTTTTTAGAGGTAAGCGCGATCGCGTGTATCGCTGAACTCTACACCCAGCACAAACTCACCGATTGCTTGGGAATCCTAGAATCACAAGAATTTTGCGGCTCCAGCGCTTTGCTCGTGCTGGGGATGGTTTCAATCAGCGATCAGGGGGAGGTAGACGCATAATGGCACAAGTAACAGAGCGTCCCAAGAAAAAATCCTCCCAGTCTATAGACTTAGTTGAAATCCTCGAACGTGAGATTTACCCACGTTTGACGGCTGAACAAATTTACAACTGGACTGGTCATGATTTCCAGCGAAGCGGGAACCGACTCAGAGGAAAGCCCCCGTGGGGTCAATCAAAATCAGGAAACAGCTTCACAGCATTTGATGATTTAGGATTCCTGGATGCCCACAATGGTAGGGAAACGGGAGATCCAATTAAGTATCGTTATAGCCTGAAAGTCGGGCGATACGAGTATCCCAAAGGTCGTGACTGGTTAGAAATCGTTAAGGAACTCGCATCAGAAGCGGGGGTAACACTTCCCTCACGGGAATGGACACCCCAACAAATTGAGAAGGCGCGACGGCGGGAATCTCGCCAAGCCATCCTAAGAGCAGTCCAGGAATACTGTGCCTCCATCCTTTGGACAGCCAGGGGAGAGAACGAGCGCAAACATTTAATGGAAGAAAGAGGCTTTACAGAACAGGGACTAAGGGATTTAGGAATCGGCTTATATCCCTCAGTTAAGGAAGTTCGGGAAGTCTTACGGAATAAGGGCTTAGACCTCGATTTAGCCAAACAAGTTGGGGTGTTAGCCCGTAAGTGGGAAGGTTACATGATTTTCCCGTGGTCTAACCCATACAGCGAACCGCTCACGCTCTACGGGCATCAGAGCAAGGAATGGGCAGCCGCGACGGGTAAACCCAAGAAATATGCTCTATTTAATCCCAAAGATAACGGGAAAGCATGGCTTCACACCAAGGAATCACCCTACCTGTTTAATCAAGCAATCCGCTCACGCCATAAAGAAGTCGTGCTGGTTGAGGGCATAACTGACGCAGCAATAGCTCACCAGTTGGGCGATACCAGGGTAATCGGTTGCGTCGCGGCGATGCTATCCAAAGACCAATGTGAAACGATGGCACGCCACCGCATTGAGAAAGTAACGATCGCACTTGACCCGGACGCGGCTGGGGATGCTGGCATCGACTCATGCATTAAAAGTTTACTCAAAGTTGGCATCAGTCCTTATGTTGCGCCCAAACTCCCAGATGGGTTAGACCCGGATGAATTCATCCTTAAACATGGCATAGACGCCTGGTATGCCCACCTCAATCAAGCTGTACACGGCTATCGGTGGAAAGCTGAGAGACTTCTAGAGTCAGAGGATTTGGCGACGGATGCCGGGAAGGAAGCAATCTTAAAGCAGGCGATCGCCTACATCCGCTCCCAATCAAGGGATGATAAACTAGCCCTAAGTCTTTATTTTACGCCTGCGATCGCTCTTGGCTTAGGGATGAACATCGAAGATTTTCGGGAAGCGCTGGAACGTCAATTTGGCGGCGGCGATAACAATGGGGGCGACGGCGACGGTAATTATTGGGGCGATGATGATGACTCACCTGGAAATCATTGGAGCGCCCCTGTCACGTTAAATGGTGAAATCGGCTGGCTTACCGAAGAGGAAGATGAAGATGGGGAGCCTGTCCAGAAATTTTCACCTAAATGCAATTTTGATTTTGTCGTAGAGCGGGAACTCGAAAGTGAAGACGGCGGCGGATTAGTTCTGGCTGTTAAGCGATCGCTCGACAGATACCAAAAGCGAGTAATCATCTCAAGTCAAGAATATGGCTGTATCCGTGACTTTGAGGCAGCGCTCAAGAGAACTTACGGGACAGGTATAGTCTGTAACCTCAATGGAGAACAGTTAAAATCGCTGATTCATGTCCGGTTACGCAGCTACCGTCAGAGGGGAGGTAAGGTCTATAAGTTAATCGATCGCTACGGTCAACAAGAGGATGGAATTTGGGTGTTTCGCGATCAGCAATTTAATCCAGATGGCACACCCACTGATGAAGAAGAATCAGGTTGGGTATTCAACCCAAAACTAGGGAAAGATGACTTCATTCCATGTCCTGAACTAGCACCTGAAGATCCAGAAGCCCTTAACCGTTGGGTCAATGCGTGCCGTCGATTTTTTGGCGAACAGAACATCAGCCAAGTGTTACTAACAGCAGGCTGGGTTGTGGCTGGGCTACATTCTCAAGCAGTCTTTAAGCACGATAATTGTTTCCCACTGCTCAACCCCAACGGTGAACCAGGTAGCTGCAAAACATTAGGAGGGGAAGCGGCTTTAAGTTTAGTCGGCAAAAACTGGGGACATCTGGGGATGCTAGCACGGGTCAGCACGTCCGCACTATATGAGCATGGCTCTCGGACTGGCAGTTTACCATTTTTGCTTGATGACCCGGAACGTTCACCTGAAATCGACGAACTTCTTAAGACTTGGTATAACTGGAAACCGCGACGGGTACGGGGAAACGACCAGCAACCTAAAAGCCCACTGGGGGCGATTACTAATCACGTTGCCGGGGCGGAACAAGCAGCAACTTTTACCCGCTTTGTGAGACTAACCTACGAACGGGCAGTAAAGAGCGGGAATAAGCAAGCATTCCAAGATTTAAGGAAAGCACAGGAGTTAGCTTCCGGCGCGTTCCCATTGCTCCTGAAGATTGGTTACGACCCAGACGCGATCGCGTCTATCGAGCGGGAATTGTTACCCCATCTCCCATTAGCCCATGCTCGGATTGCCCAGAGTTTAGCTTTGCCTCTCTACTATGCACAAAAGATAGTGGAACTCACTGGAGGGAGTGACAACCTCAAGCAGTGGGTCATCGACAATTGCTGTCGATCCGAAAATGATGCTGATAATTCGGCTGATTCACTCCAGGACTTTATCGAGAAGATTTTAGCGCTAGAGGCAGAATCAAAAACTGGCACTTGGAACTTAAAGCGCAATATAAAGCGAGATGGAAAGGTCTATACAGCCATCTATGCCTCTAACGTTTGGTCACTGGTGAATGGGCGGTTCAAACCCGCAACTTACAACTTCAAGTCATTAAAGCCCCTAGTGTTAAAAGCCGGAGGGAAAATCGACAGATCGGAAAGGTTTGATCGTTCCCAAGACCAAGTGCTTGCCTACGACCGGGCAAGAGTCGCCAACGGCGAACACCCAAGCAATCCAGATACTATCACACGCAAGGCATGGCTAATCCCGGATGACCTGTTTCGGGAATCTGTAACTGGTGTAACTGAGTGTAACCGAAATCCGGTTACAGGCTGTAACGACGAAAAATCAACGGTTTCAGCCCTCTCTGATGTACCTTGTAACCGTGTAACTGAAAAAAAAGAGATAGAGATAGAGAAAGAAACTGGGATTGATTTTAATTACACCTCCACTACCACTAATCAAACACCCCCAAATCCCAGTTACAACGGTTACACGGTTACAGAGGTAGCTGAAACCACGACAGAGCAGGGGTTAGAGACTGTAACCGAAAAAAACGAAAATTCAGTTACAGCACCAGAAAATTCAGTTACAGATGCGATCGCACCTGACCCAACCCCAAATGCACCCAAACCCCAAAAACTCGACTCGCCAATCTGCCAGCGCATTAACGCTGAGATGAAGCGGCTAGGGTGGACAAAGAAAAAAGGGCGAGTTCACCTCATCGAAACCTACGGCAAGCGATCGCGTCAGTTGCTAACCGATGAAGAGTTACTCGACTTCTTGCACCATCTGGAATCGATTAGGAGCGATCGCTCCTAACCAGCCGTGCCGGAATCGCCCCCCATGGGTACAGTTTCATAGTGTCTCACAATCCCATGCCTGATAAAAACTTTGGTTGTGAGACTGTATGAGACTGCGCTGACTGGAATGGGTGCGATCGCTCTTCAGATTACTGCCAGCGGGAGGCGCGGTGCATTAGTTCGATGAGTGAGCCAACTTATCGTTCGGGGAATTGAGATAATGAATCGCTAACCATTTTGGGAATACTAGGGCATCCAATCCAAACTAATGATTTAGGAGTATGCCCAAAAGATCACTCCCCGCTCGATTACTCCAGAAGATCAAGAGTTGACGCGAGAGGCGATCGCTGACAAAAGCTGATTGATTTCCCAGTTGCGATCGCGGGTATCAGATTTCAGGTGTCGGACTGGCACAACCGAGCGGAGGGATTGAACTGGCACAGCAGCAAGGTGCGATCGCGCCCAAGTCACCTTCGAGTCACCTTCGAGTCAGCCTCCTGAAGGGGTGACTTTAAAAAAGTTTGGAGTGGCACAGGGATAATGACAGCGGAGAGCGAACTGGCACATGAGCGCACCCCCAACAGGCAACCCAACAGTCAACGGTAGTTCTTTCTATGCGCTCGTGTCCCTTTTGCAGCGGGTCTTTGACGGGTGAACACGAGCAGGTGTATACGAGCGCATCCCACCTGCATCCCCAACGAGCGGCGGCGGTGGTGTCACTCGAAAATCGATCAGCCTTAATAAGCATTGATTTTTGCCCAGTCAGTGCAAGTGACGGCGGCGGTGGTGCGCTCATTTCCTCCACATTCTGCCAGGGGAACTGGCACACTTCAAAAAGCTATCGCCTCAGATGTGACAGTGCCACGAGCGCATCAAACCAAATCAGCATGATCAATCCCTGTCCAATTGATACAAGTGACGGCGGCGGTGGTGCGCTCATTTCCTCCACATTCTGCCAGGGGAACTGGCACACTTCAAAAAGCTATCGCCTCAGATGTGACAGTGCCAAACGAGCGCATTAAACCAAATCAGCATGATCAATCCTTGTCCAATTGGTGCAGGTGGCGGCGGCGGTGCGCTCAGTTCCTCTGCCAGAGAAGCTGACCACGGGCGGACCACCGGAAACTGGCACAACCCCGAAAGGCGATCGCGACCCGGCAGTCTCTAACAATCAGGGTGCGATCGCAACCTGGCACACGAGCGGCGGTGTCACTCGAAAATCAATCAGCCTAAATAAGCATCAACTTCTATCCGTCAGTGCAAGTGGCAGCGGCGGCACTGACTACGATCGCGCCACTGAAAGGCGTAGATAAGCGCGAAGCTGACATCATGGGCAATCTAGCTCAAAACCCTTTTCCTGTAAGCGTTTCAAAAACGCTATGTTTTCGCGAGCGCTTTCTTGTGAAATGTTGCATTTTTTGAGCAGTTCCTGCAAAATCAGACATTTGGGTAGATTGACTGATTTAGCTGAAAAGCAGATGGGGCATGGATTTGGGCGATAAGGAAATGAAAATTGGTTCATCTGGTCTTAAATACTGAAAACTGCAATATCATCTAGATTGCCCCCGATGGTAGCTTCGCTAGATTTACGCCTGAAAACTGGCACGCGATCGCATCGAAATCGGAAACTGTCACA
>CAKZMA010001326.1 GCA_937127375.1 uncultured Coleofasciculus sp.
GGGTTTAGGGTTTAGGGTTAGCAATCAGAAGCGCGATCGTTCACGGCTTAGGGTTGTCTCCTCACTTGTTTAATCAACGCCTTTAATTGCTTATTCGTCCCCAACTCCCTTAAATCCGGATCAGTTAATAAATTGACAAAAACGAGATGCGTATGCTAGTAATTGTCATTCGGCTCATTCTCTTGATCCAATTCGGCTTGATATTGTTATTTTTCAGGATTTAGATTAATGGCTTGTTTTAAGTGGTTATTAATACCGTTTAATTAAAACCCGTTTAAACGGGTTTTAGCTTTAAGCCGGAACTTGAGTTCCCGGCTTACTTACTACCTCCAATCATCTTCTGAAACCGCTTATTTTTCCGCAATCGTGCCAAATCCGGGTCAGTTTTCGCCACAGGCAGATATTTCTGTGGATTCACCTTAATTGCCTGTTCAATATAATTCACCGCTAACGTCACCTTACCCTGGGCGGCATAACAATACCCCTTGTTATAAACCGCATTCACATGATCAGGATTCACTTCTAACGCCTTGTCAAAACTTGCCATCGCCTCCCGATAGCGTCCCATCTTGACTAAAGCATAGCCACGATTGTCCCACGCTTCATAATTTTCAGGCATACATTCTAACGCCCGATCATAGCTAGCGACAGCATCTTTTAAACGTCCCAATCGCCGCATAGTAAGTCCTCGATTATTCCAGCAATGAGTTTCGTTGGGGTCGAATTCTAACGCTTTCTCGTAGTAGAGTAATGCCTCTTTTTCACGACCCATTTCCGAAATGACGATCCCTTTATTAATCCAACTGCCGATATGATTGGGTTTGAGTTCTAGGGCTTTGTTAAAAGACGCGATCGCATCGTCTCGTTTCTGGAGTTGCATCAACAAACAGCCTTGGTTATACCATATTTCTGGGTGATTGGGACTAATTTGCAAGGCTTTGTCAAAACTCTTGAGGGCGGCTTTGTGGCGTCCGAGGTTGGTTAAGACGTTACCGCGATTACTCCAGGCTTTATCGTAATTGGGATTACAGGCGATCGCTTGATCGAAACTGGCGAGGGCTTCTTTGTTGCGTCCCAAAATCATTAGGGAGGTTCCGCGAGAATTCCACGCTTCGGGATGGGCGGGTTCTCGTTCGATCACTTGATCAAAACTCGCGATCGCGGCTTCATGCTTTCCCCAGTCTGACAAAACTATGCCTCGATTCAGCCATATACTCGCATCCTGGGGATTTAACACCCCCGCTTGGTCAAAACTCGCGATCGCCTCTTCATCGCGCTGTAGATGTCCTAGGGCGAGTCCTAGCCCTGTCCAAGCCTCCCCATTTTCAGGGGTAAGCTTTACCGCATCCTGGAATAGGGCGACGGCGGCGTCAAAGTCTCCCCCCTGCAAACAGCGCATTCCTTGTTGAATGATGAATTTAACCGCTTTGGGATCAGTCATAGAAGTAACCTGGGTGATAAGTAGGTGGACACAATAAAAGCTAACGGTGGAAATCGTCCTAAGCTAACCATTTCGCGGTATCGCGTAGGTTCTTAGTCGCCCCGACGCATCAGATAGGATACAGAACTGACGCAAGCCTCAATGGTCACAGTCGATTTCTCTCTATCTTTGCAAATCTTTACAAGTTTGTATTGTTTTATACCTATTCGTTAAGATAGATATACGTTTATAATAATTCTAAAAATCTGAGTCAGAGTAGTGATAATGCCCCAAAGGGGGTTAAGTCTCCTACGCCCTAGCCAATGCCGTTAGAAATTTAAAGGAATTGTTTATGGCAAATAACGCCATTAGCCAAAGAAAAGCTAATAGTAAAACGAATAGCCGTACCCCTAAAAAAAGCGAGGAAACACCCATGGCAAAAGATAAGGAAACGCAATCAACCAAGCTAGCTATTCAAAAGCAGCAAGCCAGGAAAGTTTCTCTGGTTGAACCTTCAATCCCTCTACCGGGAAATCGTCCCATAGCCACCAGTTCGCTAAAAGTGAGTGATCAAGGTTCAATAAGGGGGATACGTCCTGTTGATACCAGCGATTTACAAATTGTTGGCACACTTTCATCCATGGGTGAGCGCCCGATCTCAGCGAGTAACATGCAAATCCGAGATGTTATGGTTGTGTCTGGAAATCGCCCGATTTCTGTGAGTACCCTGCATCTTGAGAACACAGAAATGATTCTGGGAAACCGTCCCATCGCTTCCAATGTCATGGAAGAAGCTGATGAAATGATGGGTTATCTGGATTAACGGTTAGTAAAAATCTATCGTCCAGGTTGTAGATACGTTGCACACGTATCTACAATTTTGTATGGAAGTCTCTAAAAAATGAGTCGTCAACCCAGAGAAGGTATAACCCATTCCTACTTTAGACATAAAGCGGGGATCAGACTAATCTACCTGTAGATTGACGATTATAATAAAAAATACAGATACATTGGACATTAACCAAAAAGAAATTGTCCCCAAAATTATTCATTCTTTTTTTAGGGGCGAATTCATAATCATCATAATTCGGAGAATTTCAAAATATGAGTACTGAAGATAGAGCTAAAGCCACTGCCACAAACCTAGAAGGTAAGGCACAGGAAGCCATGAGTAATGTCACGGGTGATCCTGAGGATAAGGCAGAAGGTAAGGCAAAGCAAAATGAAGCTGAAGCTCGTCACGCTGTTGAAGACGTGAAAGATAAAGCTAAAGAAATAATCGATTAATTGTCTTGTCAGAAATAGTAAGCAGGTTAATCATTTTGCGCGATTGGGAACGCCAAAAAAGCCGTATCTGATTTGAGTCGGCTGATTAATTTATACCTGCCTTACTAGAATCAGAAGGTCTAGGCAGTCTTAATCTAGACCTTCTGGTCATTTATTGAAAATCCACTAATAGTTTCATCAGGAGGTTGCTGTGAGTTTAGGTAAAAAAACTCGCCAGTTTTTCACAGCTTTGGCTTTAATTTTAGTCCTAGCGACCACATCGGCTTGCCAAGCAAACCAAACCAAAGCAAAAGCGCCAACGGCATTGAATCCCAGTGTAACCTATCAACAATTAGAACGAGGCAATACGGCAGCAGGTCAAGAGTTCGGTAGTTGGGCGGTGCAAACAGCAAAGGGATTAATTAGTGACGCCTACGTGCGCGATAACGATAAGTTAGGGATTGTAATTACCCCTCAAGTTCGTCCGCCAGAGGTTAAGGATTTAGCCCGCTCTTTAGTTCAAGGGTTCCACCAAAATTTTCCGAATCGAGATCTGAAAGTATTGGTATACGCCCCGGATAAAGAACTTATTGTAACAGCGAATTACAATAATCAGTCCAATCAAGTTACGTATCAATAAAAAAAAGGAGATAATAAAGGATGGCAACGAGCGACCAGTATAAACGTCAGATCATGAAGGATTTGGCGGGTGGTAATACCGAATCTCTGGAACCCGTTCCAGAAACACCCGAACAAGAGTATCAAAACTTTGATGACTTTGCTCAACGTTCTTCGCGAGATGAACGACGCCAATTATTTGGCAGATCCCTGCATCCCGATCGCATACCTCCCAGTCAGATGGAACCTGAATTGCGACAGGCGATCGCTCACATTAAGCCCAAGGAACGGGATGATGTGGCGCGTGAATTTTTCAAGCAACTCAAGAAACGCGGATTGAGCGATCGCGACTTGGAAAAGCAACTGGGACTTTCCACTCATCACGCCAGTCGGATGACGGAGGATGATGTGGCTAAACTTGCCACGTTTACCTATCATTCTCATCCGGATATCTTTCAGGACGTTTTAGCCGATCAACCGGCCATTGTCAAATTCCTCAGCAATCCCTTAGTGGGGGCGGTTATGGGGGCAATTGCCTCAAAATGGTTCGGACATCGCCGCTAATTACTTCAATCCTTTTCAGTCATTACCATAAAACTATGAACCTGCGTCAGCAGGTTTTTTTATTGTTTTCTACATTCTTCTTTTTGAAACGTTCCAGCTTTTGTAGCAAACCCTACATAACTAAGGAATCGGCATTTAAGCGCCATGGCTATTCAAAAAGCGGTGATTAATGATGTCCTGAACTATATTGGTAACAAAAAAAATTATGATAATATTACGTTGCTTGTGCTAAAACAGAAACAGATGTATGAAAAAATCAAGGTTGAGAGAAATAAAACATAAAGTTAGCCAAATATCCGGCAGTTTGCCGCTACGAATGGTTTTAGTCATTCCTTTTGTCATGCAAGTTTTTGCTACGGTGGGACTAATTGGCTATCTGTCTTTTCGCACAGGACAAAGAGCGGTGAATGAATTGGCGATTCAGTTAACAACTAGGGTAACTGAACGAATCAATCAACATCTTAAAGCCTATTTGGAAACACCGCATTTTATGCATAATATGACCCTGTCGTCGATTCGGAATGGCAATCTAAATATTAGTAACTTTTCTAGCTTACAGCAACAGTTTTGGTCAGACATTAAACTTTCCAATGCTGTCGATTATATTTTCTTAGGAACTCAAGAAGGTTACTTTATTGGGGTGCAAGACTATGGGGATGGTCGCCAAGTCGTGAAGTTTCGCGATCGCGCTACCGCTCCCAAGCGGCTGATTTATGCGCTAGACGAGGACGGAAAGCGGACTCAGTTGCTCAAATCCCAAGACTATGACCCCCGTATTCGTCCCTGGTATACAGCTACGCTGAAGGCGCAACAACAAACCTGGAGTCCCATTTATATTTCCGCTGATTTAGGGGTTTTACAAATTACACCCACAACGCCAATGTATGACGCAGAAGGAACGCTGCAAGGGGTTTTGGGAACCAACTTGATTTTATCTCAAATTAGTGATTTTTTACAAGAATTAAAAATTAGCCAATCTGGACAAGCGTTTATTCTAGAACGCTCCGCTGATATTGTAGCCAGTTCCACCGATGAACAGCCTTATCTCTCTACAGCGTCAGAACCCATTCGTCTCAATGCTCGAAATAGCCAACAGCCTGGAATTAAATTGACAACACAAGAACTACTTCAACAAGTTGATGATCTAAATCAAATTAATCAGCCTTTACAATTTACCTTTGAAATCAACAACAAAACCCAACTGGTACAAGTCTCACCCCTAACTGATATACAGGGATTAGATTGGCTGATTGTGGTTCGAGTTCCCGAAGCAGATTTTATGGCACAAATTACGGCGAATACTCGCACCACTATTTTTTTATGTCTGGCGGCTTTAGGAATAGCAACGGTGTTGGGAATTGTCACAGCACGGTGGGTCACGCAACCCATTTTATCCCTAAATAGGGCTGCCAAAGAGATTGCTCAAGGAGAATGGGGAAAAGTTGTGGAACTTCATCGTTCCGATGAAGTGGGAGAATTAGCCAAGTCCTTTAATAGCATGGCACAACAGCTTCATGAATCCTTGGAAACCTTAGAAGAAAACGTGGAACAACGAACCGCTCAACTAGCGCAAGCCAACGCCGAGATCCATGAACTCAACCAACGCCTTAAAGCGGAAAACCTCCGCATGAGCGCCCAACTCGATGTCGCCAAAACATTACAACAAATGGTTTTACCAAAACCAGCGGAATTAGAATCAATTGAGGGATTAGATATTGCGGGGTTTATGGAACCCGTTGACGAAGTAGGAGGAGACTATTATGATATACTGCATTACGATGATGTGGTCACAATTGGTATTGGTGATGTTGCTGGACATGGGTTGGAAAGTGGTGTGGTTATGCTGATGGCACAAACCGCAATTAGAACCCTTCAGGAAATGCAGGAAACGGACTTTGTTAAATGTTTGGATGTGATCAACCGCACGATTTACCATAATGTTCAGCGGATGAACTCCGATAAGAATATGACCTTGGCAATTCTCAACTATTGTCGGGGACACATTAGTATTAGTGGACAGCATGAAGAGATGATCGTAGTTAGAGCATCGGGTGAGATTGAACGAGTCGATACGATAGATTTAGGTTTTCCGATTGGCTTAGATGAAGACATTATCAAGTTTATCAGCCAGACTTGTGTGCAATTAGAGTCAGGGGATGGTATTGTGCTATATACGGATGGGATTACTGAAGCTGAAAATTTAGAACGGCAACAGTACGGCTTAGAACGCTTATGTCAGATTGTTAGCCAAACTTGGCAGGGTGCAGCAGACGTGATCAAAAATCAAGTGATTCATGATGTGCGGCGTCATATTGGTTCTCAAAAGATTTACGATGATATTACGGTGTTGGTACTCAAACACAAATAAGTACGCTTTTCTGTATCAACTGCAACCCTTAACACCTATAGCGTTTTCAAATGAAACATAAAAATGCCTCGGAGTTTTTCAGGTTAGAAAATCTGACTTGGAATGCTAAACTATCAAGGATTACAGCTCATACTAGATCGTAAAAGTCGAACGCCTTAGTTTTACATCTCAAATGTAAACGCTATATTCCCACCACCAAACTTATTCAGCAACCGCTAAGTCTGTGAGAAAATTAAAATTAAGGATGAAAATGAACAATTTTATGAGAATATAGAGAGTAGGTTACTTCAGCAAGGCGGCTGTAGTCCAAGACTCGGTGACCGCTCAACGGGAGTAACTGCTTGGTTTCTTATACGGATCTCCCTTATTCATGGAACGAATCGATTCCTTCGCTACCCCGTTTTATTCATCACTCCACTATCATACTGGCTTACTTCTCAACATTCTTATAACCCCATTGGGCAAGTTATGAAAAAATAATTACTTTTGATTGGATGTAATCGCTATGCATAAGATATTTGGAGAATTTCAAGAAAATCTGTCTGATGAAGAAGAGTTTTTAATTCTTGGCTTCTCACCGAGTTCCATTCCCATTCAGCAACGCTGGCGCAACAATGGTTTATCGGCTGATTTTGTCGCTGATTACTTGACTACCTTTTTCCCCGCTATTGACGAAGATCCTGACCCTGAGGGAAAGCGAGTTGAAATAAAAGGAGCGGTGAGTTATATCGCTAATGAATTACTGGAAAATGCGATGAAGTTTAATGACGATAATTCATCCTATCCGATTAAATTTGGGTTACACATTTTAGATATAGCGACTGAAATCACTTTGGTTTTATTGGCAACTAATAGTGTTTCTAAACAATCTCTTAATAAGTTCCAATCCTTCATTCATGAATTACTCGAATCCGATCTGGATGAACTCTATATCCGTCAGTTAGAAAAAAGTGCTGAAGATGAAACCGGGGCAGCTTCTGGACTGGGGTTATTAACCATGAAAAATGATTATTTTGCCAAGTTAGGTTGGAAATTTGAAACCGTTCAACAAGAACCCGAAGTGGTTACGGTGACAACAATGGTGCAACTTAAGGTATAGACTCAAAACCTTCAATAAGTATTATTGGCGATTTGTAGTTTTAGGAGCTAAATTATTCATGGAAAAGCAAAACGTTCAGGGTGAAAATTACCAAGTAATCGGTGATCCAGAAACAGCAACTGTATATTTTAAAGGGTCACTGCGACTGGGTGGAATGAAGGAGTACGAACCGATCATCAAAATCCTCGATGAGATGATTCAGCAAGACCCTTCCCTGATTACGTTAAACCTGCGAGAGCTAGAATTTCTGAATAGTTCGGGAATTAGCATGTTGTCTAAATTTGTCTTGAATGTACGCAAAAAGAAGACGATACAGATCGAAATTAAAGGCTCCGATAAAATTCCTTGGCAAGGAAAATCGTTAAAGAATTTACAGCGATTAATGCCAGGATTAAAGTTGGAATTGGAATAATTATAGTCCTGATTTATAACATGCGTTGGTGTTCTCGTAGGGGCGACCCGCTGCATCCAATTAACACCACCCAACCTTGAATTGGCTCGGGTCGCCCTGTACCGGATATCGGGAATTATCTAACACCGTGTACAAATGTAGGGGCGACCCGCCGCACACAATTAATACCACCCAACCTTGAATTGGCTCGGGTCGCCCTGTACCGGATATCGGGAATTATC
>CAKZMA010001327.1 GCA_937127375.1 uncultured Coleofasciculus sp.
AATATATAATTGACAATCCATTGCGTTGGGAAAATGATCAATTACATCCAAACAACCCATCAAAATGGTAATTATTCTGTAGGGATTTGGTTTCCAAATCCTTCTCTCAATCCCTACGACGGGGTTGGGAATCCGGGGTTGGGAATCCGTGGTTGGGAAATCGGGGTTGGGAAATCGGGGTTGGGAATCCGGAATTGAGGGGTTTGGAGGGTTTGGAGACCAAACCCCTACGTCAATTCAAAATGTTTCGATATTATTTTTTAAATGTATAATGTCCTAATTATAACGTAAAATTTAATCAACCACAGATGCAACTCAACCCGCCCAGACCAAATTTTCAGTAGTAGAACCTAAAAAACCTGACGTGATATGAAACCCCTAAACTTAATTATTCCACTATTACTTGTTAGTACGTCTGCCTGTATGGGCGTGACTGTCGAAGAGACTAGCGCCGAAATGCAGGCAAGGATAGCCAAAGCGAGAGATTGCGCTGGCTGTGACTTGAGTAAGATTGATCTCAATGGTGCAGACTTAAGCGGTGCTAATCTCAAGGAGGCTATATTAGATGGTGCTGATCTGAGTAATGCCAATTTAGCAGAAGCGGATTTGAGTGGTGCGTCTCTAGATGGTGCGAATTTGAATGGAACAAACTTCAATAGTGCCAACTTGAAAGGGGCTAATTTAAGTAATGCGTCGCTAATTAGCACAAACTTAGTTAACGCCAATTTACGCAAAGCCAAGATTAAAACCGCCAATGTCTATCTCACAAATTTTTGTGGAGCGACTATGCCAAATGGTAGTCGCTCTATGCAAGGCTGTAGTTAACCGAAATTAACTGAATCGTTAGCGCTTGTTACCAAAAATTGAAACTCTTACAGTTTTACCAGTGATTAACCTGGGCAATTTGCAAAGCGGAAAGATAGGACGTTTTGATTCTTCCTGTACAGGTTCTCTCTAATACGTCTCTCAAACCGGAAAATAAGGACATTCGTTGCCGCGACTCTAACTTTATGTAGGGTGATATTGTACTCAAAAGTGTCAAATACTCATCAATACTATGAGTCGTATGACAAACTAACTGTTCTGACAAAAAATTATGGAATAAACCTGAGTTGGTAAAATCTTGTTCAATTTCTTTCAGGTTGGCTTGATGGGTTTCTATCGAGCCATATCTGGCAAATTTGGGAATAGATGGCGCTTGAGTTTGATAAACTTCATCGAATTGATGACAAATTTCATCATTGGGGTGCGGCGGTGTATTCCACAACATAATTATAGAGCCCTTGTTTTGCAAAGCCTCAGCCGATTTTTGCACCCTAATTTCAGGTGCAACCCAATGCATTGAAGTCGCCGCAAGAATAGCGTTGAATCGCCCAGGTTCTAGCTGCCATTCTTCAAAGGTTGTATTGATAATCTCCACATTGGGATAGGCTGAACAGTTGCTTTTGGCAAGTTTGCACGCGGCTGGGCTTGGCTCAAGACAAACCATGGAGAAGCCTAATTCAGCAAATTCTACAGTGGCAATTCCTGGACCACATCCTATTTCTAGAATGGTAGCTTTAGCGGGAAGTCGAGCTAACTTAACAGCGCGATGGATTAGGGTTTTAGGATAGCGTGGTCGGGCTTGATCATAGACATTGGCGACATCACTGTACCAGTGTTTTCGTTGTTCTAAGGTATAGGCGTCTTTGATGCCACTACACCATACTTTGACTGATGCCGAATCTTTATCTGTCATCATACCCAATCTGTCATCATACCCATAATACCCAGGTGCGGTTAAAAAAACTACAATGGATTGTTGGATTCATCCACTTTGACGACTTTGGGATGATGTAAAAGCGCTTCTTCCGGTGTCATCTGAGCGTAAGCAATTACAATCACGTTGTCTCCAACCGCGTTCAGACGAGCCGCCGGACCATTTAAACAGATGACACGACTTCCCCATTCCCCAGGAATGGTGTAGGTTTCCAATCGGGAACCATTATTCACATTGACAACCTGTACTTTTTCGTAAGGCAAAATATTTGCCGCTTTTAGGAGTTCCTCATCAATGGTAATTGAGCCATCATAGTGCAGGCAGGCATCGGTTACTTTTACCCGATGCAACTTGCTTTTAAACATGGTAATCAGCATTTGAAAAAAATAACTCTAATTAAATTTTACAATATCTTTATATTTATTGACGTACCCGTTTACCTACCAATAGTAAATAGATGAGTTAATTTTTTTTCAATTCCTGTTGCCCGTTCCTTGTGACACCTGTTCCCTAAAAATGGGATGCACCCATCGGAGTCTTACGCCAAACTAAAATTATGCCATTGCCAATTTCACCGCACGATTGAGTTGCTCTTGGGAAAAAGGCTTCGTTAAATAAGCTTTAGCTCCCTGTTTCATGCCCCAAAGACGGTCAATTTCTTGATTTTTAGAGGAACAAATTATAATAGGAATGTTAGCTGTTGCCGGATGACCTTTAAGTTTTCGACACAACTCAAAACCACTCATTCCTGGCATGACAACATCTGTAATAATCACATCGGGTTTTTTGTTAGTTGCGTGAGTCACCGCCTCTTTGGGCTTAGACACTCGGATAACGGTGTGACCCCCTTCGTGCAGGTAGTTCTCGATCAGATCCATCTGACTGGCGTTGTCTTCAACTAGTAAAACTGTACTCATGTTGGCTGATTCCTATTCAGAAAAGTAGGGACAAGTGAAACCTTAGCCTCGTGATTAAAGGGTAGGATTATGTGATCTCGCGATCGCAGCATCAGTTTTCCACTCAGCCGTTTGGCTTGCGCCTGTGAATCGTTACCGACTAGAGTTGTAACCGGACAAGTGTAAAATGCAACCTGAGATTAACACGCCTACTGTTTCCATAGCGCCTCGTCTGCTGCGTTTGGCTCGCTTAAAAATGAAGATGCATTCCCAAATGAAGAGGTAATGGTTTAGGCTTCAACTGACAATCATAGCATTGGATAATCTTTGAGTGGAAGGGCATTTACGAATCTATTACAAAAAGTGATCCGATCGTCCTTTGTCCTTTGTCCTTGATCATTGATCAGGGGTTGAGGAGCGTTTACAAAACTTAATATCGTTAAGTTTATTTAGACTGACGGATTTAACTATCTTGCAAGAGTTCATCGATTAAAGATTGCAAGTCATCAATAGAGAGCGCCTCAGTTTCCGGGGCTGACTCTGTGTCCAGGTTAGCAGACGACTGGTGACGCGATCGCTGAATTAACCCTTTGAGGTGATCCTTGAGTTGCTCCCTCATTGACTCAGTTGTGGCAATAATCTGCGTTACCTGCTTGTCGGTTAAGCTAGAGGGTTCCTTCATCCCATCAATTAATTTTTTCAAGGCGTAAAACACTTGCATTAAAAAGGCTTGCAACCTTTGGTCAACCTTGAGTGAACCCTGCTGTCGAATCAAATTAACACAATCCACCAAGCATAAACCTGCTTGATGAATCCCTTGGATATGAAGCGGACTAATTGGCAGCAGGTTAGCCCCCCCTACGATACCACAACGAGTCGCGTGGCAGAGTTCATTCATTTGGTCTGGGTCTTTGAGCGTCCTTCGCAGATGCAGCAAATACTGCTCAATGAGTTGCAGGTGTGCTTCGGCAGCCTCAAGGTAGTAGCCTTTTATTTGCTGTAGCTGTTCTGGCTGCATAAAGAATGTCCTTGCTAGATGCCGGATTTTTCGTCGGGTATAGCATTGTGGCTAGGAATAAAGTCTTGTCTATCCCTTGAGCAAAAAAATAATCTTACTCTAACTTTTAGAGCAGGTCAATCGCTAATTTATGTTAAGAAATGACGATTTAGCTTATGATAATTCACGGTGCTTGACATTGCTTTTCTTGGTCAATACAGTCTGCCAATTCATTCCCGACGATACCGACCTCGGACTCCCCCCAGTTATGATCAGTGAAACCAATCGCACCCCTAAATAGCGGAGTTTTTCCGGTTTTAGGTATGGCGTCAGGGAGTTCCATCCTTCTCGGCGAACTTTCCGCACATAAAACAGAAGGCTGCGGAAAAAATCCTGAAATCGTCTTCCCCAATAGGCTTTCTGAATTCCGCCTGGATCAAGTCGTATATTATGGGGATTGTAGTTATTTCGATTTAAGGGATTCAGTTTCGTCAGTCCTTCGGTTTGAGCAAACTGCTGGTATGTAATCCCCTGTTTTCGGGATTGGGGGTGAGTGTGGGGATAAATCCATTCCCATACTGCCCAATCCAGACTAGAAAACAAAAATTCTGGCACATCTTTAGTCACCTGACAATATTTTAAGCGAATCCCGATGGGAATTTCTGCCCAAGGTCCATGCTGCCACACAAAATCAGGATCAAAAAATGCTTTAAAGGCAAAATCTTTTTCATTTATCCTCAGACGAGCCACCCGACCAATCATTCCCGCTCCAGCCATTTCTACTTCAATTTTCATGGTTTGGGTAAAGAGGGGAGATGGGCAATACTCTCCTTCTTTTTTGATCATAATTATCCTTTTGGTATTGTGTTTTAGCCGGAGTCTGACTCGTTTGAGAGAAAATGTTGTGCGCTCCCCTTCCTGAACAGTCCCCCGTACATATCGGGCTAAATGGTCGAGAAATTGTCTAATTTCCCGCGCTCCAATTCCGTTGTTTAAATCAATGAATGTTGAATCAGGAGTATAAAAGTATAATCGTGTCTGACCCAATTCCTGACGGGCATGTTGGCAGAGACGATAGAACTGACTAGGCGGTAACAGTTCCTGCTGGGCTTGCCAAAGGATAGAAGTTAAGGGAGATGCATTCACGGGAGGGCGATCGCTCATAGAAGCTAAGTTCGTAGTTGCGCTGTCTTCGCTATAAACGCTTAAATCAGTGTTATTCAGGTTGATATACTATGATCATCGCTCAAAAATAGCCAAGTTGGGGATTGGGATCGCTTGCCTCTTCAGTCGTTGGGATAGAAGCCAGATGGGTTGGACACAGGGAACAGGACATGCCTTATCCAGCCATTGTCCGAATTCAATCCTTCACCATAACCAATTTAAAATTCTCTTTTGAGAAACTCAGCCAATTGGCGCATATCCAATCAAACATCTGGCTGAGGTAAAATCAGCGAAAAACCCTTCACAATTGAAAATAAAGCTAATGGTATCACATCATGGCAACAACAATCCGAAAAACGTCCTATTTCGTTGAAAGCTGCTCCTCCCAAGTTAGATTTATTGGTGGTAAAGCCTTTGAATGGAGAAATAAGAGACTGAATTCAAAACCATGCCTAACTAGCCAACGAAGGCTTAAAACCATGTCCCGGAGCGCAGCGAAGAGTCAACACTCAAAACGTTCCTACTTTGCCTTTCTTTTCCTGGTAAATAGCTGTTTAAGCTGTATAGAGTTATAATAGCACCTTTAAAATCCCAATGAGTTAAGTTTACATTATGAACTTTGATAAGAATTATCAGAAATGTTTGGATAAGCTCATCTGGGCAACCCATCAGCTCGACGTTAAAGTTGCCCAATCACAGCTTGCGAATCTTGCCAAAATCATCGTACAAACGATGATGGGTCCCTGGCGCTATTTTCATTCCATCGAACATATTTTAGAGGTCGGTGGCTCTACGGACGCCATTGAAGTTCTGGCGGCTTTATTTCACGATATTATCTACGTGCAAGTTGATGGGAGTATTCCGTTTAACCTGACGCCTTATCTTGCTCCTTTTATTGAAGAGGAGAGAGGGAAGTTTTTTGTCCGCACCGATAATCCAGGTGAACACGATATCATTTTTGAGCTAGTCGCTACCCTTTTTAAAGTTGCGCCAGCAGAGGAATTATTTCCCTTTACTGGACAAAATGAGTTTTTAAGTGCGATTGTTACCGCTAAACTCCTAGAGCCTGTTTTGACACCAGCATTGATAGTGCAGGTTGTGGCTTGTATTGAAGCCACTATTCCCTTCCGCACGCCATCTGATTTTGGGTTAAGCCCTAGCGAAGAATTATATCAGTCTTTGAAATCGATCAATCAGCGATTTAATCTTAACTTAACCAGTGCTGAACTCCTAGAAAGCGTGAAGCGTTCAGTGCGGCTGGCGAACCGAGATGTTGGTGGATTTGCTCATCCGAGTTCGGCTGTTTTCTTATCTAACACCTGGAATTTATTACCGGAAACGAACCATAATCTGAAAAAATCAGGGTCGTATACGGTGCGGGATTATCGATTTGCTATCCAAAAAATGGCAGTGTTCATGAAATTTCTGAACGCCGAACTGATTTTTCGGCAATTCCGAGGAGAACCTAATGATTTCATTTATCTCCAGTTTGTCGAGCAAGCTCGCCGGAATTTAGAAGTGGCGCGGCTTTATTTAGACAGTAAATTGGTGGCGAATGGGATTTTAGAAGCCTTGTCATTGCGTTTAGGTTCAGATGTTCCCTTAACCCTTATGATGGGAGAGTTTGGGGATGAACCGAGTTCAATCGGTCATTTGGGCGATTATTTTCCCACACTAATTAATCCGCATCGCCCGAAAACGCTTCTAGAACGGGAAGTGTGGAAATTATTGGAGGAGGGACGCGCTCAAAGCATTTCGTTTGATTTTCAAACCTCTCCCCTGACGAGCTTTGTGGTTCAGTACATTGGATTTGAGGGGATTTGCCAGATGTGGCACGATACCCAGGAGTTTTTTCAAGGAAAAATAACGTCGGAAGAATTTTTAGCCCGTTGCGATGCTGATCTAGTGAACATTATTATCGATGGGGTAGCTAAACTTTTGGAAAAGCGAAAAGTTGCCTTATGTAGTCTCTATAAACCGTTATCGATGAATGGGGTTAGACAATTACAACATGATTAGGCATCCGTATCTATTTTTTCCAGATATCCAAACCTTGTAGAGACGTTGCATGCAACGTCTCTACATTTTAAAAGGAGGGTGACAACAACACCTAAAAATTCTGGCGGTTAGCGATCGCACTCTCCATTCTCTCCACTACCTGCGCCACTGGAATCGCGCCTAAGTCTTGGGATTGCTTCCCAGCCTCGCGAATTCGGACACTAAGACTATCAGACTCAACCTCCTTCGCCCCGACAACCGCCATCACCGGGATTTTTGCCTTCTCGCCATTGCGGATCATCTTCGGTAAGCGATCGCCACTGGTATCGACTTCGACGCGAACTCCCACCAGGCGCATTTTCTGTGCCACTTCCTTGGCAAACGTTAACTGTTCATCACTCACGGGTAACAGTCGCGCTTGCACGGGGGCTAACCAGAAGGGGAAGTCTCCCGCATACTCCTCAATCAAAATCCCAATTAACCGTTCCAATGAGCCAAAGGGCGCACGATGAATCATCACAGGGCGCTGGCGTGTGCCATCTTCTGCCACATACTCTAAGTTAAATCGCTCTGGCAGGTTATAGTCCACCTGTACTGTCCCCAATTGCCACTCGCGATCTAAAGCGTCATGGAACATGAAATCCAGCTTCGGACCATAAAACGCGGCTTCGCCAATGCCTTCAAAATGACCCATTCCCAGGGTTTCCACTGCCCGACGAATGGCGTTTTCTGACTTATTCCACGCCTCATCTGACCCAATATATTTGTCTTGGTTGGGGTCACGGAAACTTAAACGGGCTTTAAAATCTTGCAACCCTAGAGTGTTAAACACGGATAGGGTTAAGTCAACCACCCGCAAGAACTCATCATCCAGTTGTTCGGGGGTGACAAATAGATGGGCATCATCTTGGGTAAAGCCGCGAACTCGGGTTAATCCGCCTAGTTCCCCGGATTGTTCATACCGATAAACCGTGCCAAACTCGGCGAGGCGCATGGGCAAATCTCGGTAGGAACGCAGTTCATGCTTATAGATTTGTACATGAAATGGGCAGTTCATGGCTTTGAGGACAAAGCCTTCGGCTTCTGAGTCTCCCATCATTGGGAACAAGTCTTCTTTATATTTCTGCCAATGTCCCGAAGTCTTAAACAACTCCACGCGACCAATATGCGGGGTGACTACAGGCTGATAGCCGCGCTTAATTTGCTCCTGTTTGAGGAAGTCTTCTAAGGTACTCCGCAGGATTGTCCCTTTGGGTGTCCACAAGGGCAATCCGGGTCCTACGGGGTCGGATAAAATAAACAGTCCTAGGTCTTTGCCCAGCTTGCGATGATCACGCTTGAGGGCTTCTTGTTTGCGCCGCTTATATTCAGTTAGTTGTTCCGGCGTCTCCCAGGCGGTGCCGTAAATTCGCTGAAGTTGCGCCTTATTTGCATCACCGCGCCAGTATGCGCCAGCGACACTTTCTAGGTCAATTGCTTTGGGATGAATGTCACCTGTGGTTTCGACATGGGGTCCGGCGCACAAGTCCCACCAATCTTCTCCGAGGTGGTATAGGGTGATTGGGTCTTCTAAGTCTTGGAGGATTTCTAGTTTGTAGGGTTCACCGAGTTCTTTGATCCGACGTTCGGCTTCTTCGCGGCTGACTTCTTCCCGAATCAGGGGGAGTTTACGCTTGAGGATTTTCACCATCTCTTTTTTGATGGCTTTTAAGTCTTGCTCGGTAAAGGGTTCGGGTTTGGCGAAGTCGTAATAAAAGCCATTCTCAATCCACGGACCAATCGTCACCTGTGTCCCCGGAAACAGCTTCTGTACCGCCATCGCCATGACATGAGAGGCGGTATGGCGAATTTTTTTCAGGGTCTCAGATTCACTGGTCCGAGGCAAATGAATTTTTTCGGGTTTTTGGGGGGCTTCGACGTTGGACATGGGTGACTGTGCCATTGAGTTGAGGTTGAAAGCAGTTAACGGTTTCCCTGGTTCCTTTTCTCCATTCCATGATACTCACCTTCTTGAACCAATGCAGGTTGCCGAGTTGGTTGCGTATTGTAAAGAATTGTAACTAGCGTTAAGATAAATTAACAGATGAATTAGCGCTTAAGATTCATGCCTCAGTCTCAGCCCCACGAGCAAGACCTGCTCAAGTCGATACTACAACCCCTGTTGGATGATTTCCAATATTGGTTTTCGCGATCGCGTTCGTTACTCGAAGCTGAGGAGATCAGCTTTTTAAGCCGACAGCAGCAGAGGGATTTACTGGAGAGAGTCAAAACCGCCCAACGGGAAGTCAATGCGGCGGCAGCATTATTTCAAGCAACGGATGGTCAAGTGGGGATTGAACCCGCTACATTAGTGCCATGGCATCGGTTAGTCAACGAGTGTTGGCAAGTCGGGATGCGCTGGCGCTCATTGAAATCGGGAGAATCCGAGTCGGAGATTTCTGGAAATGTCAATATTGAGCCGAGAGAGTGATCAAATTTATGCCTAGGTTTGATAAGCTAAACGGATTACAGATAAAAAGGTAATTTCAAAGACCCACCCTAAGATAATCGATTAACAGATCAACGGTTTAGTCTGGAGGATGATGCCATGTTACACCTACTATACATAATTGCCTTTACCGTTATTGCATTTCTCGCGATCGGGAATTTGATTCGCAGTTTACTGAACTTGAGTATAGATGCTCAACGGCATTACGCACCTGCGGGAAAGGCTTCATTTGCCGCATCTAGTTCTAGCAATACTCGTGTCCCCCATCCAGAACTGTTGGATGATACCGGGAATCCGACAAGTGAACCACTGCTGGTCATGAAATCCATGACTGTTGAAGACGCCCGCACCCAGCTTGATGCTTTATATAATGCTTCCCCTAGCAACAGCATTGATAAGTCGGAAGACGTTTAGTGCAGATGCAGATAACCTAGCCAGATAACGTAAAGGCTATTTTAAAGGCGGGTTGAAGCAACAGTTAGCTGTCCTTATGATTCAGCCTTCAAAACCCGCCAAGCTACTTTATGTTTATATTGGTCTATCTACTTAACGTCGTAACGTCGTAACGTCGTTATTTTGATGATTCGCCAATATCGATAACCCCGATGACTCCCAC
Source organism: uncultured Coleofasciculus sp. (assembly GCA_937127375.1). Taxonomy (GTDB): domain Bacteria; phylum Cyanobacteriota; class Cyanobacteriia; order Cyanobacteriales; family Coleofasciculaceae; genus Coleofasciculus. The sequence continues at coordinate 9,919 of CAKZMA010001327.1, forward strand.
CAGTCCGGAAATATTGATCAGCCCTGATCATCGTCGTTCCCCACTGAAGATTCCTTTGAAGATATCCTGAATATCTTCCTGTTTATAATCCTTAAATTCCCCAGCATCAAACCAGATACCATAACAGATTGGGCATTTTTCGTACCAAATATGGGACTGTTTTAGGTCAACCATTTTGGTCATTTTTGCTTTGCATTTCGGGCAATTAATATCTTCAATGGCATTAAATTTACTGCCGATTTTGGGATCACCCGTATCGATTGCTTCAGAACCCTCTATTTGCTTGAGAGTTTGAGCTTCTTGAGAATCAAACCAAATGCCATTACAATCAGCGCATCGGTCTACTTCAACGTCAGCATAAACTACAGGTTCCAGGTTTCCTTGACATTTAGGACATTTCATTGAGGTCATTTTTCAACCATTCCATTCGGGATTCTTTTAAGATGGTTGTAGTTTAGCAATTTTATGGGCAACCTATAGAGTTTTATTTTTAAAAGTTAACGAAAATAAATCATAAGTAATAA
>CAKZMA010001328.1 GCA_937127375.1 uncultured Coleofasciculus sp.
AGCCTATTTCTTCTGGTCACAGATAGGGTCAAAGATAGGGGTTGTTTCTGGGGGACTAGCCCCCATACCCCCCGCGCAACGCTTCGCTTGAATATATCTCATCGGGTGGTCTTCATCTGTCAATAAGGCTTCATTTTTGGAGATGCTAATGTCGCTCAAAGCCTTATTTAAAAAGGTTTTAGACAGCTTGTCACTCCTTCAGAAAAAACCCTCAACGCGAAGGAGAAATAGGCGTTGAGGGGAGTCATCAGGGTGCATCTACCTTTCCCTCCTTCTCTATATGCCTGACTGTATCCGGAAAAACGCGAAATCCAGGGGGGAGAGAAGGCAGAAGGAAATATTAAATCCTGAATCATTTTTATAAGCTATTTAAATCTAAAACTCTCAATTAATATGTAAAGATAATTAAAAAGCAGGGTAAATGAAGTTTATATAAGAAAGGAGACAACCGATGGTCGCAGTAGCAGAGGGAATTCAGCGTCGGTTGACGATGCAGACTACCGAAATTGCCCCGGATACCACAGCAATCCGATCGCTGGATTGGGATCGCGATCGCTTTGATATAGAATTTGGTTTACAGAATGGTACGACGTATAACTCGTTCCTGATTCAGAGCGAAAAAACGGCGTTGGTGGATACCTCTCATGAAAAGTTTCGCCAACTCTATCTCGATACATTGAAGGGATTAATTGACCCAGCCAGATTAGATTATCTGGTGGTTAGCCACACGGAACCGGATCACAGTGGCTTAGTTAAAGATATTCTGGCACTTGCCCCCAATATTACGGTGGTTGGCTCAAAAGTGGCGATCCAATTCCTGGAAAATTGGGTGAATCAGCCGTTTCAATCACAAATCGTCAAAAATGGCGATCGCATCGATTTGGGAAATGGACATGTCCTGGAAGCTGTCATTGCGCCGAATCTCCATTGGCCCGATACGATTTTCACCTATGATACCAAAACTCAGGTTCTGTTTACCTGTGATGCTTTTGGGATGCACTATTGTGATGATTATACCTTCGATGAAGACATCGACCTGATCGAAAACGACTTTAAATATTACTATGACTGTTTAATGGGTCCCAATGCCCGTTCGGTGCTATCCGCCCTGAAACGGATGGACAAGTTACCTGAAATTAGCACCATTGCCACAGGTCATGGTCCCCTACTCTATCACAATCTGAGTGAACTCACCGGACGGTATCGGCGCTGGAGTGAGGAACAGGCAAAAGCAGACACGACGGTTGCTGTATTTTACTTATCGGATTACGGATATAGCGATCGCCTTTCCCAAGCGATTGCCCATGGGATCACTAAGACGGGTGTAGCGGTGGATATGATGGACTTGCGATCGGCTGATCCGCAAGAGATTAAGGAATTGATGAGTATAGCGTCTGGGGTGGTGATGGGTACACCGCCGACGACGGGAGAGGTAGCTGCTGTCGCCCAAACTGCGATGGGTACAATTTTAGGGGCGACGAATCCGAAGCAATCCTTTGGTGTGTTTGAATCGGGGGCGGGTGAGAGTGAATCGGCGTATCTGTTGGTGAATAAGTTCCGGGATTTAGGACTAACGCCAGGGTTTGCGCCGATTTTAGTCAAAGATACGCCTGATGAACAGGTTTATCAGTTATGTGAAGAAGCCGGGACTGATTTAGGACAATGGTTGTCACGCGATCGCACAATTAAGCAAACGAAGTCCCTGGATAGTGATTTGGATAAAGCCTTGGGGCGACTCAGCAGTGGGCTATATGTTATTACTGCCAAAAAGGGGAATATCACCAGTGCGATGGTAGCATCGTGGGTAGCGCAAGCCTCATTTAAACCCTTGGGCGTATCGGTGGCGGTGGCAAAGGATCGGGCGATCGAGTCGTTTATGTATGTGGGCGATCGCTTTATTCTCAATGTCTTGGAAGCCGGGAATTACCAAGGGCTGATGAAGCATTTCCTCAAGCGCTTCCCGCCCGGTGCTAACCGTTTTGAGGGGATTAAAACTTATTCTGCCAGCAATGGTTCTCCGATTTTAGCTGATGCTTTAGCCTATATGGAATGTGAAGTGAAAAGTCGCTTAGATTGTGGCGATCACTGGACTATTTATGCCACTGTTTCGGCGGGACGAGTTTCTAAGACGGATGCGATGACGGCGGTACATCATCGTAAGGTGGGGAATCATTATTAGCCAGACTACTTATCATGTCCGGTTGAAACCCATAATTACGGTGAGGGTAAGTAGGGGCTTGGTTACCAAGTCCCTACTTTTTTATTAGGGGTGAGAAAGCCGGACATCATCTAATACAACCGATTAAGGTTAATCCAAACCTAGATTACTCTCAAGCTTATGGAGTCCTAAGATGGGCAAACGTACTATCCGCTCAGAATCCACTCTCTTTTAAGGAGTGGAGATGTCAATCCCTCCCCTGACCTCGCGCCGATATTGCCAAAATCGGTACACTGAAAGCGTTAACCCTTATAGTTGACTGCTAAGCCTAATAAAATGTCACAGCCCCAAATTGATCAACACACCAATCCCCCCCCAGCCTTCGCCAATACTGCCTTTGATGTTGTCGCCATCGCCGCATCTGCTGGTGGGCTGAAGGCGCTATCTCAGCTTTTATCCCATCTACCCTCTGACTTTCCGGCGGCGGTTCTGGTGTTGCAGCATCTTAACCGCAGTCACCATTCCCTAATGGCAGACATACTGCGTCGGCGGATTTCTTTGTCGATTAAGCAGGTGGAGGAAGGAGACAAGCTAAGTCCGGCACAAATCTATATTGCCCAACCGAATTATCATATTTTGGTAAACTCTGATGGGACTCTTTCCTTAACTCAGTCGCCCCTCGTCCATTTTGTCCGTCCCTCGGCTGATTTACTGTTTGAGTCGCTGGCAAACAGTTATCAAAATCGGGCAATTGCTGTGGTGTTGACCGGGACAGGGAAAGATGGCACACAAGGAGTAGAGGCGATCGCGAAAATGGGAGGTATGGTGATTAGCCAAAATCAAGAAACGTCGGAACATTTTGGTATGCCCAGTTCTGCCATTGACACCGGGATAGTTGATTTGATTTTACCTTTACCCGACATTGCCGAAACTCTTATCCAACTTGTAAAAGAAGGTAGAGGGTAGAAGGATTCAGGGTATAGTGATTTAAGATTTATAGGATTTGCTTTTTGCTTTTTAATTGCGATTTACTCTATAATAAGTAATAAGTAATAAGTAATAAGTAATAAGTAATAAGTAATAAGTAATAAGTAATGACAAATGACCAAGAACGAGAAGAAAATCGGATTTTTGAAGTTTTACTGGAGTACCTAAAAGAAACACGCGGCTTTGATTTTACGGGTTACAAACGCTCTACACTCAAGCGGCGGGTAACCCGGCGAATGCAGTCTCACCATATCGATAATTTTGGCGATTATCTGGAATTCCTGGAAGTTCATCCCGAAGAATTTGAGTCGCTGTTCAATACGATTTTAATCAACGTGACCAAATTTCTCCGGGATGCCGACGCCTGGGACTATTTACACCATCAAATCTTGCCACAACTGTTGCAGCAAAAGGATAAGCAAGAGCAAATCCGCGTCTGGAGTGCGGCGTGTTCCTCTGGGGAAGAAGCCTATTCTATCGCCATGATTTTGGCAGAAATACTGGGATTTGAAACATTTCATCAGCGCGTTAAAATTTATGCTACCGATGTCGATGAAGAAGCCTTGGAGCAAGCTCGTTGGGCACGCTATCAATCTAAAGCCTTAGAAAACATTCCCGATGAATGGCGAAAGCGCTATTTTGAACAAATCAACAATCACTATGTAGTCCGAGCTGATATCCGCCGTGTAGTGATTTTTGGTCGGAATGATTTGGTGCAAGATGCGCCAATTTCCCGACTGGATTTGCTGATTTGCCGCAACACGCTGATGTATTTTAATGGGGAAACTCAGAAACGAATTTTGACACGTTTTAATTTTGCCCTAAAGAACAACGGCGCTTTATTTTTGGGCAAAGCCGAAATGCTGCTGACGAATAGCAACCTATTTAAACCCTTAAATTTACAGAACCGCATCTTTACCAAAGTGCCAAAACTGAAGCTGAGCGATCGCTTGCTGATATCCGCTCAATCTGGGGATGAAGAGTCGAGTGCGCGTCTGTCGGAACGGGTGCGGCTGCGAGAAGCGGCGTTTAACACCTTACCGATTGCACAAATTATTGTCGATGCCAATGGCTATTTGGTATTGGCAAATATGAGCGCTCGGTCGATGTTTGACATCAAAAGGAAAGATCTGGGCAAAATGTTTCGAGACTTAAAAGTTTCCTACCGTCCCCTAGAACTCCGGTCAATCATCGATGATGTCTATCGCGATCGCACGTCGATTACAATTAACGATGTAGTCCAGGAGCAGCCAGATAAAACTCAGTACTTGGATGTGCAAATTACTCCCTTACATGAAAATGGCAATGACAATCAGTTATTGGGAGTGAGTATTTCCTTTCAAGATGTCACTCGCTACAACCAATTGCAAATTAAATATAAAGCATCCAGCCAAGAACTGGAAACGGCGAATGAGGAACTTCAGTCGAGTAATGAGGAACTAGAAACCACGAACGAGGAACTGCAATCTACGAACGAGGAACTAGAAACCACGAACGAGGAACTGCAATCTACGAACGAAGAATTGGAGACAATGAATGAAGAACTCGAGTCTACCAATGAAGAATTACGGACAATGAATGACGAATTGCGCGTGCGGACGGATGAAGTCAACGAAGTCAATGGATTTTTAGCGTCAATTCTAGAAAGTTTCCAAAAGGGAGTGATTATTGTAGACCGCCAATTCCATATTATCCGTTGGAATCAAGAATCCGAGCAGCTTTGGGGAGTACGCAGTGATGAGGTAAAAGACAAATCCCTACTGAGTTTAGATATTGGCTTACCTGTGGAAGAGTTGCGCGAACCCATCCGTAAATGTTTTCAGAATGAGGAAAATCATCAGACAATCACTGTGGAGGCAATTAATCGTCGAGGTCAATCCATTCAATGTCAGGTTACAATCCACGGCTTGAAAGGGATACAGGTAGAAGAATCAAAGGGGGCGATTGTTCTGCTTAAAGAGGTGGAATAATCAAGGAGAGGAGAAATCAAAGTCCAAACTATGCCCTTCACGCAACTCGGTATAATTTACTCACCAAAGCCATGAAATACTCACCCAACGGTGATCCCGTAGATTTTGAACTGAATCGTGAGGAAAATCAAGCTATAATTATAATTCGCGATCGCGGTATCGGCATTCCCCCAAATGATCAAGTTCATTTATTTGAACCCTTCCATCGCGCCCAGAATACAGGTACAATAAACGGGACAGGACTAGGACTCGCGATCGTCAAAAAAGCCGTGGATTTGCATCAAGGCAAAATATCTGTCCAAAGTCAGATTGACATTGGCACAACATTTACCATTAAGTTCCCCCTATTAAATTCAAAAAATTTCGAGTCGGGTGATGACTAGTCGTCACCCGACTAACGGTGATACAACTGTTTTGAGATAACCCAAAAATATACTATTAACTTCTAGACAAGCTTCAATATCCGAAAAACCACTGACGCGATAGAGGCAAAAATGAACCCCAATCAATCGGCAAAAAAAAACCCAATTTATCCTCAGACAGCTTAACTGAAGTCATTAACACTCATATCCACCAAGCCCAAGAACGTTTACACCAAGCTCAACCCGAGGTTGAACTCTCACCTGATGAATGCTCAATTAAGCTAGCCGAAACCGTCACTGAACTCTCAACCACCCTAGAAGAATTACAAGTAGCTGTCGAAGAAATCCAAGCACGAAACGAGGAAATCAGCGTAGCCCATCAAGCCACAGAAGCGGAACGCAAACGGTATCAAGAACTATTTGAATTCGCCCCAGACGGCTATCTCCTCACCACCGCATCCGGGGTGATTCAGGAAGCCAATCAAGCCGCCGCCAGCCTACTGAATATAGAGAAGCGGCGTCTCATCGGCAAACCCCTCGCTGTTTTTGTCACCGATGCGAACAAATCCACCTTTCGCACCCAACTCAACCGACTCAGCGATATATCCTCCCCCGACTGTTCCAGCAACCTGCTATACCGAGACTGGGAACTATCCCTAAAACCGCGCCAGAGTGAACCCTTTCCGGCAGAGATTTCCATTTCCGCCATACTCAACCCTCAATCGGAAACCGTAGGATTGCGCTGGTTAATTCGGGACATGACCTATCGCCATCAAGTCGAAAGCTTACGCCGAGAATTAGAAGCCGAAAAAGAATTCAGCGAACTCAAATCGCGGTTCATCCAAACCGTCTCCCACGAATTCCGCACCCCCCTGAACATGATTTACGTCTCCGCCCAACTCCTCGCCCGTTCTCACGACGGCTTAAGCGAAGAAAAATGCAATCAATTACTGCAACGAACCGATAAAGCCGTGCGGCGGATAACCAAAATACTCGATGACGTCCTCGTCTTCAGCAAAGCCAGCGCCGACAAACTCGAACTCAACCCCACATTACTGGACTTAGACCAATTCTGCCAAACTATAGTAGAAGACTATCAAGTTTTAGCAGGTAGCACTAAGACGCTTCAGTTTAACTCTCCAGAGACAAATCATAGCGTTTGCCTAGATGAAAAACTCCTGTACCAGATATTAGGCAACTTATTATCCAACGCCATTAACTATTCTCTGCCAGACAGTAGTATTGAATTAGCCCTGACACATCAGCGAGACAATATCCGTTTTCAGATCAAAGATCAAGGGATGGGAATACCCAGAGAAGACTTATCCCGACTATTTGAGCCCTTCCATCGGGCGAAAAATGTAAAAAACATACCCGGAACCGGACTAGGATTATCAATAGTGAAAAAAGCCGTCGAACTCCATGGCGGAACAATCAGAGTAGAAAGTGAAGTCGGCGTCGGCACAACCTTTATCGTCACCTTACCCTTAGGTTCGTAGTTTGGGCTTTAGCCCATCAACGCAAAACCGAACATACCAACGTACAACATACATTCAACATTAA
>CAKZMA010001329.1 GCA_937127375.1 uncultured Coleofasciculus sp.
ATTAAGTGCGCCTCTGATGGGAACATTTCTCCCTTGGCGATTGGCGTTTGGACTGGTGACAATTTTGGCGCTGGGTTCCGTTGCTTTAGCCTGGAGAGCGCCCCATGTTTTGAACTATCAACCCCAGCGCGATCGCATGCCTTGGAAACAGGCTACCCCCTTTCTGGTGGTGATTTTTCTCTATGTCGGGTTAGAGAGTGCGATCGGTACCTGGAGTGGCGCTTACTTGAGAAGCTTGGGTGAGAGTGTTGTTTGGAGTGGCACCCTGCTTTCTCTCTATTGGGGAGGATTAACCGTGGGGCGTTTAACGTTGAGCATTTGGGTCAATCCCCAACCGATTCGACGATTGCAATGGTTGCTGCTGGCTGGATTAGCCGTGGTGAGCTTGACGAGTGTTTTTCCCTTAGGTATCTTGTTTGCTGTCGCTGCCTTTCTCTATGGTCCTACCTTTGCCACCGTATTTGCTCTAGTGCAACACAAGTGTGGTCATGTAGCAATAGGCTATCTATTTTACGCTGCTTACCTGGGCAAAACCTCTGTTCCGGCACTCTTAGGTCAAATTGGTAACCCAGCCTATTTCCCTTACGGGTTTATCACACTGGCACTACTTCTCTATGGGATGAGCCGAAAAATTTCTGTACCCTCACTCACGTACAGCGACTAAACAAATCAGCCAGAATCTGATTAGAAAACAAAAACCCGTCTGGATCACTTAATCTCAGCCGCCCAGTCATCGGTAGTTTCTGGGCATTGTGCCAATCCCAGGCTTTTCCATCTCGTTCTACAACTTCTACCCAGCCTTGCTGGTAGTAGGGCTGCAAAGTTGTCCCAATCTGTTCGAGAGTCTTCTCGCCAAACTGCTGCACCAGTGTAGATAGACTCACACCTTCTGCCAAGCGTAGTCCTAGCATCAGGGTTTCTAACAAAATATCCACGTCCGAGAGTTCTGGACTTTCCCAGATCCCATTCGCTTCAATGAACTGTCGCACCCAAGCATAATACTCTCGCCGGGTGCGGGGTCGAGTAAACCGCCGCCCCTGGACATAACTAGCCGCCCCCATACCAAATCCATAAAAAGGACGGTTTTCCCAATACACCCGATTATGTCGGCATTGATGAGTGGGTAAAGCATAGTTGGATATCTCATAATGGTCATACCCGGCATCAGTGAGGAGTTGCTGGGCAAGGCGATACATTTGAGCTGTGGTATCGTCAGTCGGTAAGGGAGAAATGCCGGGGCTGTACTGCCGTCCAAAGGCGGTGACGGGTTCTATGGTTAGGTCATAGCAGGAGATATGGGTAGGGGCAAGCTGAATAGCGGCTGTCAAGGATTCCTGCCACTGTTCTAAGGTTTGAGTGGGTAATCCAGAAATCAAATCTAAACTCCAGTCGGGAACCTCTACTTGGCGGAGTAACTCAACGGCGGTGAAGATATGATTAAGCTGGTGCGATCGCCCACAAATGCCCAATAGTTCATCCTGAAAGGCTTGAACTCCCAGGCTCACTCGATTCACGCCCGCATCCCGGTATCCTTTGATCTGCGACAGGTCGAATGTGCCTGGGTCTATTTCCATGGAAATCTCAGCATCGGTAGCTATGCCAAACTGCTGTGCTAAGGTATCCAGAATGCGGTTTAACTGTTGAGTGGATAACAGAGAGGGGGTGCCACCACCAAAGAAAATGGTTGAGAGAGAACAAGTCGAGGCTGGTGTTGTTTGAATTTCTTGAGCTAAGACCTCAACATATTCCTCAATCGTGCCGGACGTGCTACCCCTGGCTTTATCGCCGACTACAGATACAGGAAAGTCACAGTAGTAGCAGCGGCGTCGGCAGAAGGGGATATGGATGTAGGCGGAATGGGCAATTCCTATCTCGATGATTTTCTCAGATTTGTTTGAAAAATTTAACATATTGGGCGGAAAATTGGCGAATAATTTTTAACGTATGATTGGCAAGTAGTAGATCGATGGAAATAAACTAAACAAAATTACGTTTTGTAAATGTTATTTAATTTATGACCACCAAGGATATCCGAATTATGAGTTATGAAGCTGAATGTCCTGTTCCCTGACCCCTAATAATCCTCACCATTTATGCTGACAGAGTTATTATTTCAAGGTATTTTTAGAAAAAATCTGGAGTGATTAACCTCTATCATTATAAATCTTGAATAGAATCGAAAGATTTGCCATATAAACCACTTGGATTGGAACCATGCTTGATTTTGTCATTATTCTTTTATTCATCCTAGGAGGAGCAGGTGTAGGGTTCGACATTGTTGAACTGCTTCCGCCTTCCGTGCAAGAACAGATTACCAATCTGGAGGCGCTGCGCTGGATTTTAGCCAGTTTTACTGCCATTATCGGTTTTGCGGTTGGGTTAACGGTGCAGGTGACCTATCGTCGTTTGGAAAAGCAGGTACGCCAACTGCCAATTGAGGTAATTTTAACCCGGGCAGTCGGTTTGGTGCTGGGGCTGCTGTTAGCGAATTTAATGCTAGCCCCGATTTTCTTTCTACCTTTTCCCTCGGAGTTTGCCTTTATCAAGCCCCTGGCGGCAATTTTGGGCAGTGTGATGTTTGCCTTTCTGGGAATCAGTCTGGCAGATACCCACGGTCGGACTTTTTTGCGACTGATTAATCCAAACAGCTTGGACACGATGTTAGTAGCAGAAGGGACGCTCAAACCAGCGACGAGTAAGGTACTCGACACCAGTTGTATTATCGATGGTCGCATTGAGGAACTGTTGAATACAGGGTTTGTCGAGGGTCAACTCCTCATCCCCCAGTTTGTGTTGCAAGAGTTACAGCAGTTAGCCGATGCAGCGAATGATCAAAAGCGGATTCGGGGACGGCGTGGGTTAGATATTCTCAAAGCTATGCAAACCGCTTATCCGGAACGCCTGATTATTCACCCGGCTGATTATGAGGATATTCAGACGGTGGATGCCAAATTGGTTCGGTTGACTCAGGAAATTAATGGCACGCTTTTGACGAATGACTACAATCTGAGTAAAGTGGCTAATTTGCAAAAAGTCCCGGTACTAAATGTCAATGACCTGGCTCACGCTGTACGTCCAATTTATCTGCCGGGTGATAGCCTGGAACTGAAAATCCTCAAGGAGGGGAAAGAACCCTCTCAAGGCGTAGGTTATCTAGACGATGGCACGATGGTGGTTGTGGAAGAAGGACGTAACCACCTCGGCGCTGAAATGCGAGTTGTGGTCACTTCGGCTTTACAGACATCTGCTGGACGGATGATTTTTGCTCGTCCTCAAGCATCTGTGGCGGCGTAAACATAATAATTGCCTGCGGTTGAGGTGGCTACAGGTCTGGAAACGGTGTTGGAAAATCAGCACCGTTTTTGATCAGTTGCCAAACTAATCTCTAGGAAAGAACCTTGCTGTGTAAGAATGGTTTAGGATTGCCAGAGTAATTTCTGGCAAGATGTAGGCTGTTGGAGAGAAAACGAGCTTTTTGTATGAAAGTTGGCGATCGCGTTCGAGTTAAGACATCTGTTATTGTTTACCACAATCCTGCCCACCGGAATGAGCCGTTTGATATCAAGGGTATGGAAGGCGAAGTCATTGCTATCGTTACAGAATGGCAAGGGCGACCCGTGAGCGCTAACTTACCGATTCAGGTTAAATTTGATAAAAAGTTTCGCGGTCACTTCCGGGAAGATGAGTTAGAAGTGGTTTCATGAACCCTAACCTACTTCGTTGAGGTTAAGGATTGGCAGAGGGAACCTGCCAGGAAGTCATGCATTGGCAGAGGAAGTACAACCAATTACTGTTGGAGTCGATCCGGCCGGGTAAGTCCTACTCCGGTGTCGGTGTCCAGTCGGCTAAATGCACCCTGCTACAACTACACCTGATCCTCCCTTTTGGGCGGGTCAAGAAACGGATGGAGACCCGCGCCATGCTGCGACGGTCACGACGGTCTCGGCGGATTAACCGGGATGTCCCATTCAAGCAACGGAACCATCGGCAGTGCAGGTTTGACAATCGCAAACAGTGCAAACTCCCCCCATCCATTAAAGCCTCCCGACAGTTGGAATTACGGACAGTTACCGAATTAGCGGCTATCTTCCCGGTGACGGCGATTGGGTATGAACGGGTCAGAGCCGATGTGGATCTTTCCCAACGCAAACGTGCCAAGTCGGGTAAGGGCTTCTCCCCGGTGATGACGGGTCAAAATTGGGCAATATCCCAGATGGAAAAAATTGCCCCTGTCTATGTCCGCGAAGGTTGGCAGAAGGATGGGAACGGTACATCCCAACTCCGAACCCAACTAGGGTTAGAGAAAGATAAGGCTAACAAGTCCATAGCTAAACCGGAAACTCACGCGGTTGATGGAGTGACGTTGGCTTGTGGGTATTTCATCAAGTATGTTCCGTTTACTGGCTCTAACTCCCACGGTTATACCCACAAGGGTAGCGTTAACGTGACCCCCTCCCCGTTTAAAATCATCACCCGCCCCGGTGCGGTGAAGCGGGGGAAAGAGTATGGATTTTTCCGCCGCCAATTACACTTTGAAGTACCGGATAAATCGGGGGTAAGGAAGCGTAAGGGTGGAACGATTACCCCTTTTGGAGTGAGGATTGGTGATTTGGTAAGAGCAGAAAAAGCAGGGATTGTCTACATCGGCTACGTTAGCGGATTCACCGATACCAAAAAGACCAAAAATATTTCCGTTTGTGACTACAGATGGAAACGAATTGGGCAATTTGTTCCCAGTAAAGTTGAGTTGATCAGGAGGAATAACGGTTTATGTGTAGCGTGAAAAAAGAATTGGATGCCGCCAATTGTCTGGCAACCGGGAAGATTTTACAGCTATTCCAACCATGCGATCGCGTTATTGGGTTACTTGGTCGAACAGATATCAGGTCGTCCTTATCAGGACTATATCAACGCCAATATTTTACAACCCCTAGATATGCAGCGCAGCAGCTTTGCTCAACCTCCACCACCGGATTTAGCAGATGATTTGGCAGTTGGCTATCAGTATCACAAAGGTAACTACAAAGCGGTTCCCTACCTCTACCTTAATATTGCACCCGCCGCCTCCCTCAGTGCCACCGCCACGGATATGGCGCATTTTATGATTGCTCACTTGCAACAGGGTCGTTATCAAAACCAGCGTATCTTAGAGGCGGATACGGCGAAACTCATGCACCAGACCCACTTTAAACCTCACCCAAAATTACCCGGAACCAGCTACGGGTTTCGGGAAAGTCTGGTTAATAATATGCGTGCGATCGGGCATTTAGGTAGTTTACGGGGGTATTCGAGTTCGCTGACGTTAATGCCTGACCAAAATATTGGTATTTTTATTGCCTCTAATAGTTTTAGCGGAATTCATAGTAAATTCCTTACCCAGTTTTTTGATTATTATTTTCCAGTTGATCAAAATTCTACCCCCGTTCAATCCCTTGACCCTTCCCAGGTAGAACTGGAGCGGTTTACGGGAACTTATCGAGATATGGAATATCCCCGCCATACGTTGGCAAAACTAGCAGGATCATTCAAACATATTCACATTAAAAAAGGTGATGAGGGGAATCGTACAACCCTTAATTCAATGGTGGCGAGGCAAGCATACTTCGGATAAACAGCAGTATAACTCAGCATGGCTATTAGCGGGAGCGATCGCGACTTTAAATCTAGTCTTCCTGATTGGCTTACCTCTGTCACTCTGGCTAATCGGCGTCTGGAAGTTAATCTATGGCGTTCTCCCTGTCGCGATCGCATTCTTGTGTCTTCCTATCTTAACGGCTTTAGCTACCCTGGGATTACTCGCTTTTACCGCCTTAGCTTGGAAAAATCACGATTGGTCTTTTGGGGCGCGATCGCATTATTCTCTGATCACATTAACTACTTTCATTTTCATCGGCGTGTTGGCGTACTGGAATTTACTCGGATTTCAGTTCTAATCTTGAAATCCCGATTCCCTGTTTCCTTACCATCTGTAGCCAGAAATTGGCAAGTCTATTTGTCTGACGTTTTATTGGGAAATGTAAAAAAATATCACAAAAAGGGGCATTTTGCATAAAAGCAGCCGCGAAATTTAGAGTAACTTGTGAAGGTTCTTTGATGTCTGCTGATCACTTCGATCTAATCCGAACTTACCCCAACTGGAGACAGGGCTATGGCTGAGCCAAACACATTAAAGCTCGCTAAACAAGGTAATCCGAAAGCAATTGCGGCAATGATTAACCGCTCATTGCGAGCCAAGCACATCGTCGCCAAGGTTAATCGCCAGGACAATTGTTTGCAAGTATTGGTGGAATCAGCGCAAATTCCCAATCAAAAGCCGATGGTTTCTTTTATTCGTCAGGGTTTAACCAAGCTAGGCGTTGAGACGATTAAAACAGTACAGGTTTATGGGCGTCAGCAAGGACAAGACTCTTTTGCTTGGAATCAAAGCTTTGAGATAGAATCCTCACCTCCTCAAGTCGCGGATATTCACGATTCAGAGCCCGATTTAAATCTACATCACACTCC
>CAKZMA010001330.1 GCA_937127375.1 uncultured Coleofasciculus sp.
CTGAAGGATGTTCGCTTGTCAACTTCAGGTATTTCAGGTGTTTCTAGCTTAACGTCAACCTGCGTCACTTCTGTTTCTGCGACGTTTTTTCCCACAGCAGTGACAGGTTTTGCCGCGACTACCGCAGTTGGATCGGGTTCCACAATAATACGTTCTTGTTTTTCCACTACCTTACCATCTTGATTATTTTGATTCGATGGCTTTGCTTTCTCTGCCTTGTCTTGAACGTTATCGGCTGCACCCATCGCCGCATTTTTGGCTTGGTCAGCTTTACTCTGGAGAGAGGGTTTAGCCTGCTCAGCCGCATCTTGAATCTTGTCGGCTGTCTTCACCGCAGCACTTTTGGTTTTGTCAGCTTGACTTTCAATAGCTGGCTTAGCCTTCTCAGCCGCATCTTGTACCTTGTCGGCTGCTTTTTCCGTAGCACTTTTCGCTTGGTTGGCAGCATTTTCAATCGCTGGCTTGGCTTGTTCAGCCGCACCTTGCACTTTGTTGGCTGCCTTTTCCGCAGCACCTTTAAGTTTATCCGGCGCGTCGTCAGGGGTAGCCTTAGCCGTCAAACCACCCGCTACAGCGCCTGTAACAGCACCTACAACGGCACCTCGTTTGCCAGCCACTTGACTACCAACTACAGCACCAACGGCTGCGCCAGCTACCCCAGCGCCAACTACACCCTTGCCTTGATTATCTTGATTGTCTTTATTGGACGAAGATTCATCGAGTTGATTGACAGTGGGTTCAATCGGTTGATTATTGTTATCCAAAAATTGCTTATTACTATTCATGTAGAGTTGTCCTCCTTTACTGATATTGAATGTTTTTCTAAGGTTTAAGGCTTTCTTGTATCTTTCACTAACTTACCAATTCGCCGTTATCGCTGACGCCAAGCTAAAGGAGGATATGACACTACCTTGAGTCAGTCGATAGGTATATTTCATACCACATCCGCTTTGAAAACCCTTTTTTGCCATGGCGATTGAAATCGCGGCTACACAAACAAAGTCCGCCTGCGCGGACTGGATTATAACCGGGTAGCTAACCCGGATTGGGTATCAGGAGGGAACAGAGGATAGAAGGGACTCGTGAGTCTTGACAATTTTCAACTCAGCCCGACACAGTTTATGTCCAGATATAGCGGTACTAAGACAGGTTAGGACATTCTTTACTGTTCCCTGTTCCCTGTTCCCTGTTCCCTCTGGGATTAACTGATGTCCTTTCCGTACCTCGTAGTGCTATACTTATGAACCCCGAGTTAGCGGTCAAAACAGGGAGAGCCTCAGCGTTTCCAGAGTTTGAGGGGTTGCAGGATTTTGGCAATCCAACGGAGGGTTCCGGGTTCGGTTAAAATTCCCTGGGTGGGACTGAATAAAAATGCCAGAATAAAGAAACTAAAGACAACCATGACGATCGCGGGTCCCGATGGCAAGTCCAGGTGATAGCTTAAATACATCCCCGTGACACCCGCCATTACACCGATTATTGCCCCTAATCCCATCATCTGATGCAATTCTTTGACCAAAAGATAGGCAGTAATGGCAGGACCGACGAGAAGGGAGATAACCAGTAGCACGCCCACAGTTTGCATACTGGCGACAATCGTCAAGGTAATTGCACAGACGAAGCCGAAATACATGGTGGTGACGGGTAAACCGCTAGCTTGAGCGCCGAGGGGATCAAAGGTGTAAAAAAGGAGTTCTTTGTAAAACAGTTTGGTTAACAGTAAAACGATGACGGTAATGATTAGCGTATGCCAAACATCGCTGGTTCTGACGCCTAAAATGTCACCAAATAGAATAGAACTGAGGTCAAATTGGTTTGTTTCTAAGAGGGTAATTAGGATAACTCCCAAGCCCAAAAAACTGGTTAAGGTTAACGCCATAGCTGCATCAACTTTAACTCGCGATCGCTGATGAATACCAGCTACCACTAAAGCACTCAATGTCCCGGCTACAAACGCTCCCAGAGACAGAAATTGTTCCCCCACAAAAAAGGCGATTGATAGTCCCGGTAAAACAGCATGGGCGATCACATGAGCGATCATGATCATCTGTTGCACAATCAAATAACTCCCCACAACTGCCCCTAAAATTCCCAGCAGCACCGCAATCGCTATGGCGTCACGCATATATCCCCACTGTAGCGGTTCAATTAACCAATCCCACATCCTATCCACCTCACTTATTCTTAATTTATTATTTACTATTAATATCTTCTTAAAATCTGTATTATGCTACCCTTAGTCTTGCCGGATGTCAATTTTTGATTATTGCTATAATTTTAAAATTAAGGATTAAATCGGGGTGGGTTTAGTTAAGTTAAGGGTTTTTCACTAAACATTATCGGTGAAACCCACCCCTACACACTCAAAACTTACTTCCCTTTTCTCCTCTAATTTCTGCCCTAAAACCTTCTGCCTCGATATTAGGCAACAACCAGGCTCATGAGTTTCCCATAAGCTTTTTTGAGATTTTCAGTTGTCAATACTTCTGACTTTGACCCCACAGCAATTAACTCTTTATTTAAAAGTAATACTTGATCATATTGCTCTAGGGTTTCCCCCAAATCATGACTAATAACCAATGCCATTTTATTTTGAAACTTTAAGTTTTGAAAAATTTCAAAAATAATCTCTTCTGTCTTTTGATCAATCCCCGCAAACGGCTCATCAAAAAAAAACAACTCCGCCTGTTGCGCCAGCGCCCTTGCCAAAAATACTCGTTGTTGTTGTCCACCAGAAAGTTCACCAATTTGACGATGGCGATACTCAAACAAGCCCACCCGTTCTAATGCATCCTGAACAATCTCCTGGGATTGACGAGACGGATATTTAAACCAACCCGTGTGGATAGTGCGCCCCATCATCACGACATTCCAGACTGTAACCGGATAATTCCAGTCAATTTGGGTGCGCTGGGGTACATAGGCGACTCGTTTGCGCTGACGTTTCAGAGGCTTGGCGTGAAATGTTGCTACTCCTCTGGTGAGGGGAATGAGTCCCAGAATTGCCTTAATAATCGTACTTTTGCCAGCGCCGTTGGGTCCCAACAACACTGTTAATTGTCCGGGTTGGATGGAAAACGAAACACCGGAGATTGCCCAGGTATTTCGGTAGTTGACCGCCAAATCATGAACTTCGAGCATTACAACCTGTCTGTGAGAATGACTACCATTAACAAATTCTGCTTTCAGCTTATCGGATAATGATTCCCCCGATATCACATCAAGCGCCTTGGGTAGGGATAGGGAAGCTGGGGGAGCATGTAGAGACGTAGCATGCTACGTCTGGGAGCTGGGGGAGCTATGTTCCAGACGTGATGCCAAAAGCGTATCCAAGCAATATTCAGTATTGGGGACGAAACCGTCGCCATTTGGGTCAACTTCAATATTAGAATGATTATCATTATAATTGTTGTCTCGGTTTCAGGAGCTTGACTATGCTAAAGTATCTATCGATCCAAACCCTGAACGGCTGGAAGAGTAAGGTGTTGGTATTCGCGATCGCACTGACAGGGTGTGTTCAAACCAACCAGACAACGGTTTCACCAACAGAGGATGGGACATCAGGTGAGAAACCCAGTGTAGTGGTGTCTCATCGCATTCTTTGCGATTTAACGGAAGAAATTGCCCAAGACACCATTCAACTCAACTGTTTATTAGATCCGAACCAAGATCCTCACACCTACCGATCAACCCCATCGGATCGCAAAGCCGTTGAAACCGCACAACTGATCCTTTATGGTGGCTATGAGGGGGAACCAGGCGTTGAGGGATTAATTGAAGCCAGCAATACATCATCTCCTATAGTTGCTGTATTTGAGGAAGCTGTCCCCAATCCCCTGGAGGGAGAAGCACATCACCATGATCATCATGGAGATCACCATGATCACGGGGAAAAGGAACAGGTTGAACACTCAGATCATGAACAAAACCATGCCGCAGATAAGGGGGAAAACGTTCCTGATCCCCATGTTTGGCATGATGTGCAAAACAGCACAGCGATGGTCGATGTGATTCGCAACCAACTGACAGAGATTAATCCAGATCAGGCTGACTTTTATACGGAAAATGCCCAACAGTTAACCACCCAACTCGACCAGTTAGATACCTGGGTCAACGCCCAAGTGGCAACAATTCCCCCAGGAAAACGTAAAATTGTCACCACTCATGACGCCTTGGCGTATTACGTCAACGCTTATGGATTTGAGGCGGCGGAATCCTTGCAAGGACTCAGTACCGAAGAAACCCCCTCAGCCGCACGGGTAAAGGAATTGGTGGAAACCATTGAACAAGCCAAGGTTCCCACGATTTTTGTGGAAACCACAACCAATTCCACCGCCATTGAAACTGTTGCTAGGGAAGCGAATGTCAAGGTTTCTGAACAAAAACTGTTTGTTGGTAGTCTAGGTGTCCAAAATAGTGACACAGGAACCTATATAGGAATGATCACCCATAATACCTGCGCGATCGCGAAAGGTTTGGGCGGAACCTGTACTCCCTTCAAAGTAATGACAGGTGATAATTAGCCTGAAGAGGAATGATACAGCGTCGGTTTGGTTAAGGCGGGTACGATGCGATCGCTCGCCATTTTACCACCGTACAGGTTCCGTGCCACAGGTCCTATCTGTAGGGCGGCTAAACCTCCCATCACAAATAACTCACAACCTGACCAACGCAAATGCTCGTCTAAAACGGGTAGACCCTTGACAAGCGGTACAGGATATGTATCAATAACATCCTTGAGTAACGGGTCAACAGTGGCATCAAAGCCAGTTCCAGTGGCATACCAGATACGTTGACATTCATAGACTTGATCATCATCACAGTCAACCTGCCACTGGTTATCCTGCCACCGAGCCTCAACCACCTGACATTCTGGATAAAACCTCAGCTTACCTTGCCGCTCCAGGCGGCGTAACTGAAACATCATCTTTGGCGTCATCGATCCGCCATTTCGCGCCCCCTGAATCATCTCCCACCGCCTCCGCCAATCGGGTTGAGTCCAAAAGTCCTTGAGATACTTCGGTCCCAACCAACCCGGTTCAGCATCAAACCATTTTTCCTGGAGGCGACGCCGTGACATTAACATCACCTTCGCTCCCCGTGCTGCTGCACCCACGGCAAGGTGTCCACTCGTCAACCCACCCCCAATTATTAAAACCTGCTCACCGGCTATCTGCACGTTCCGTAAATCAACAGTTTGAGCATGGCATAGTCTGTCCTTTGGATAAGCCGATGCAATTTTATCTACCCAATCCGGTACAATCTTCTGCCCCGCACCCGTTGCCAAAACCACCCGACGAGCGATGACGGATTGCCCATTGGACAACTCTAGGCGAAATCGAGGGCGTTTGAGAACTGTGGTTGGTTTAACGCTACTCACATCAGCCCTAACCAGCTTATCCGACAATCCCCACTGATGGATAACATTCTGACAAAATGCCTCAAATAGCTGCGTTCCCGGAAGATCATAGGGTGGAAAAAATTCCGACTCCCGGTTTTCGGCAAAAGAGCGCAATGCATAGGGATTGGGATGGGGATGGTGTACCGCAGGGGATCTCAGATGGGGGATTTCTAGAGCAGCAAATTGATGGAACCACCGATTCATCCATCTACCACTGGCGTCAAACACCCAAAACCTATCCCCCATTTTCTTACGTTTTTGTAGCAGATGAGTGACTAGGGTTAGAGCCTGAGAACCTGCGCCAATAATGGCAATGTCAATGTTCGCGGGTAAGGATGCCGAATGGTTTGTCATAAAAACTCTGACCCTGGATTTACAATAACGATAATCGTTCTTATGATAATGATTATCATAATTATTGTGACGCCGAGTAACCGATAGGCGATCGGGCAAGACCTTGAACTGAATAGGGTGTGAGAAATGACTATGGCAAAAACGTGGTGGCAGACTTTAATCGTTAACCCAGTGGTGTTGGGTAGTTGGGCAGTTTGTGCAACCCCAAATGCTTTGGCACAGATTGAGGGGTACAACCCCATCAGTCAAACGAATGCTCTTGAGCAAGTCACCAGTGTCTCTCAGTTACGAGATGTTTCCCCTGGCGATTGGGCGTATGAAGCCCTACGCAGCCTGGTGGAACGCTATGGCTGTATCGCTGGCTATCCCGATGGCAGCTATCGTGGGAATCGAGCCTTAACCCGATTTGAGTTTGCCGCTGGTTTGAATGCGTGCTTGCAGCAAATTGAGCGTTTACTCCCTAATGGCGAACTGGAGGGGAGTGATTTGGCAACCTTAAGACGGTTGGTGCAAGAATTTGAGGCGGAATTGGCGACTCTAGGGGCGCGAGTGGATAATTTGGAGGGTCGAGTCGCCTTTTTAGAAGACAATCAGTTTTCCACAACGACCAAATTTCGCGGAGAAGTCAGCTTTTCCCTGAGTAGCGTGTTTGGGGATGACAAGGCAGATGGTAGTGGAGAAGATTTGGAAGATGAAGTGGTTTTCGACAACCGAGTGCGTCTATTTTTAGCGACGAGTTTTACAGGAGAGGACTTGTTACTAACTCGTTTGGATGCACTGAATCCGGTTCCGTTTGGTCCGGGTGAAGGAGATAATCCCAATATTACCGGAACCAGTATGACTCGCTTCGCTTTTGATGAAGGTAATGATAATGATTTAGCTCTTGGCAAGCTATTTTATCGCTTCTCTCTGGGAGAAATGGCAGGGTCACATAATCAGGAAGAAGAGGAACATGGACATGGTGC
>CAKZMA010001331.1 GCA_937127375.1 uncultured Coleofasciculus sp.
AAATCCCCCATTGACTGGATAGACGTAGGTTTGCCACCCCTGAGCGACTTGCACATAGCTCACTCGTTTGTAGATTTGCATTTATTAACGGGTATGAATTGTGTGGAGATTGAGTTGTACTGCTGATGGCGTGTGACCGTTATTTTGGATACATTAGTAGGCGCGAAGCGCTGAGAATTAATCTTCTTTATAGGGAGATTTACTTATTCTCAGTTTTACTTAGTTCAAATCTGCTTAATCCATTGATTTATCTGTTTCAATATTTTTTTAAATCGGGGAAATATTTAAGCTATTAACTAGCAGTAAAAGTGCAAGAATTCAGGTTTAAAGTCATCAATTTATTAGGGAATAAAAAGCTTCGTTCTTAATGGGAATTGAACGAATAAAAACTAACAAAGTTTATAATGTAGTTATATAGTGTTTACATTTGAAATTTAAAAAAGGTTGGGTTTATAGAGCGATAGCCACAATGTTTAACGTATCACAAAGCTTTGAAAGAAGCGCGAATTAGTTGGCAAAAAGCCAAAAAAAAAGAACCCGCGCCAAGACCCAGAAGCCGTGAAAGAAAGGCTGAAGGAAATAAAATTAATACTCGCCGAGGTAATGCCCGATATTAGAGCCGAAAAGGTTGTGGTGTATGCGATTGACGAAGTTCATTTATTAGAAGGAGATCTAATAAGCCACCTATGGGGAGATAGCAAAGAGAGACTAAATATCCCGATAATGAACGGAAAAAATCGCCAAACCTATTATGGGGCTTTGAATTTATCAAAAAACGAATTGATTATCCAGGGATACAAGGCAGGAAATGGAGATTGTACAGTAGATTTTCTGAAAAAGTTAATAAAAGCAAATCCGGCAAAGAAAATAATTATATTTTGGGATGGTGTCAAAGATTTTACCATTGCTTTAAAACAAAAGTCCCCAAAAGAGAATTTAGAAATTATTTAGGAGGATTGTTAGGGGAAATTGGACTTTGGACAAAAAAGTTATATTTGCGTAAATTTTACGCAAATATAACTTTACTTAATTTGACGATGACCGAAAAGTTTTACTCGTCTTTAACTTTCTCATTTTTCCTAGAAAAATCCGGCTCAGTTTCTCCGCCAAAACAAACATCTAAATAACTTTCCTGGAGAGAGTTAATAACTCTTTATAATTTGTCGATAAGTCCCTTTCTTGTTACTTTCTCCACAGCATCAATATGAGCCTCGATGTCTAATGAAACAGCCCTGCTGGTAAAATCTAGCCGATTGTATATTTTTGTAAAAAATTACCCAATTAGTCAACCGATAGACTACGATGCGGAAAATTAATTAACGGAGGGTTCGTCAATGCGCGAACGCCCCAGCCAATCCGCTTCAGATGGAGACTCTGAAGCCAAAAACAGTTATTTCTCTCCGCCATCCCCTGTATCCTTACCCAAGGGTGGGGGCGCAATCCAAGGGATTGGGGAGAAGTTTGCAGCTAACCCAGTAACTGGAACTGGCTCCATGAGTGTACCCATTGCCACTAGTCCCGGTCGTTCTGGATTTAATCCGCAGTTGTCCCTTTCCTACGATTCAGGTGCAGGCAATGGGATATTTGGGTTGGGCTGGAATCTGTCGCTGCCTGCGATTACACGCAAAACGGACAAGGGTTTGCCTCGTTACTGGGATTCTGAGGAGTCTGATATCTTCATTCTCTCCGGTGCAGAAGATTTGGTGCCGCTACTCAACGCCGATGGCAGACGATTGGAGGATAAGGATACAGTACCTGGCTTCACAATTCATCGCTATCGCCCACGCATTGAGGGGTTGTTTGCCCGAATCGAACGCTGGACGAATGTGGATTCGGGCGAGATGCACTGGCGATCGATCTCGAAAGACAATATTACGACGCTATACGGAAAAACGCCTGAGAGTTGCATTGCTGATTCTGACCATCCAGCCTATGTCTTTAGCTGGCTGATTTGCGAGAGCTATGACGATAAAGGTAATGCAATTCGGTACGAGTATAAAACAGAAAATTCAGATGGGGTGATTACAGCGCAGGTACACGAGCGTAATCGTACCCCGGAGAGTCGAGCAGTCAATCGCTATCTGAAACGAATCAAATATGGAAACCGAACGCCTCGACAACCCAATGAAGATCTGAGTTTGCGAACGGATTGGATGTTTGAGGTGGTGTTGGACTATGGGGAACATCATCCAACAAACCCCAGACCGGATGATCTAGGGGTGTGGAATGTTCGCAACGACCCATTTTCTTCCTACCGGGCTGGTTTTGAAGTGCGTACCTATCGCCTCTGCCAGCGGGTGTTGATGTTCCACCACTTCCCAGATGAGGCAGAGGTGAGGGGAGATTGTTTGGTGCGCTCGACCAACTTCACCTATTCCTATGAAGAAAACCCGACGGATGTTCGCAATCCGATCTATTCGCTCCTCCTCTCAGTAACGCAGTCGGGCTACAAGCGTAATTCTGAAGGGGGCTACATCCAGAAATCTCTGCCGCCACTGGAGTTTACCTACAGCGAACCCCAGATTGATGAGACGGTGCGGGATGTCGATCCTGACAGTCTGGAGAATTTGCCCGCAGGATTGGATGGTGCCCGGTATCAGTGGGTAGATCTAGATGGAGAAGGCTTGTCGGGGATTCTAACTGAGCAGGGGGAAGGGTGGTTTTACAAGCGCAATCTGAGTCCCATCAACCTTGTTCAAACAAACGGAACGGAACATGTGGAGGCTCGCTTGGCTCCGATTGAGCGGGTTGAGAGAAAACCAGCGATCGCTCTCTCTAATGGGACTCAGTTTCTCGACCTTGCAGGCGATGGACAACTGGATCTTGTCGCTCTTCGTAGTGTAACGCCGGGATTCTATGAACGGACTCCAACAGCGGAGTGGGAACCGTTTATCCCCTTTAAGTCCTTGCCTGTGCTGGATTGGAATAATCCTAACCTGAAGTTTATTGACTTAAACGGGGATGGACACAGCGATATTCTGATTACGGAAGAGGAGTGCTTCGTCTGGCATCCGTCCCTGGCAGAAGATGGGTTTGGTGCGGCAGAGCGATCGCGCCAGCCTTGGGATGAGGAAAAGGGACCGCGCGTTGTGTTTGCTGACAGTACCCAGTCCATCTATCTGGCAGATCTGTCGGGGGATGGATTGACGGATATTGTGCGGATTCGCAACGGCGAGGTCTGTTACTGGCCTAATCTGGGATATGGACAGTTTGGGGCGAAGGTGACAATGGACAATGCCCCCTGGTTTGATGCACCGGATATCTTTGACCAGCAGCGCATCCAGTTAGCGGATATTGATGGTTCTGGTACGACCGATATTCTTTACCTGAGTAGCAATGGCGTTCAGGTTTACTTCAATCAGTCGGGGAATAGTTGGGCTGCAAAACAGGTATTGCGGAGTTTTCCCGCGATTGACAGCGTGGCAACGGTCACCACAGTGGACCTGTTGGGAAACGGGACTGCTTGTTTGGTGTGGTCTTCGCCGCTGCCGGGGAATGGTCGCCGTGTCATGCGCTACATCGATTTAATAGGGGGACAAAAGCCCCATCTATTAATCAAAACGGTGAATAACTTGGGTGCAGAAACCGTTGTGCAGTATGCATCTTCGACTAAGTTTTATTTGCAAGACAAATTTGAGGGTAAACCTTGGATTACAAAGTTGCCATTTCCAGTGCATGTGGTAGAAAAAGTCACGGTTTTTGATCAATGGCGACAAACCCGTTTTACTTCGACCTACAGCTACCACCACGGGTACTTTGATGGCGTGGAACGAGAATTTCGGGGCTTTGGACGGGTCGAACAAACGGATGTGGAAGATTTTGGCATTTTTGCGGCAGGAAATACGACGAGTCCCTACATCAGCAATGACCAGACACTTTACCAACCGCCAGTTAAGACCATTACCTGGTTTCATACAGGGGCGTTTTTAGATCGAGAGCATATCCTCTCCCAGTTTGCCGATGAGTATTTCCCCCACTGGTTTGAAGACCTCAATCCGGATGAAATCAATGTTCTGGGCGATTTTCAGGAGAATATTCTGCCCGAACCGGATCTCGCAAGTGAAAATCTCAGTGCCGAAGAATGGCGGGAAGCATTGCGGGCTTGCAAAGGCATGATGTTGCGGCAGGAGGTGTATGAGTTAGATGTAGATGCTCTGGAGCAAGGTGAAGAACAAAAAGTTAAGCTGTTTTCGACGGCATTTCACAACTGCCACATTCAACGTCTGCAACCTCGCGGTATCAATCGCCATGCAGTCTTTCTCGTCACTGAAAGCGAGGCAATTACCTATCACTACGAACTGGATTTACAACCTGTTTCTCTCCAACCCGATCCTCGTATTGCTCACACGCTGAATTTGCGAATTGATGAATACGGTAACGTGTTGGAATCGGTAGCAGTTGCCTATCCTCGCATCGGACAGCAGGAGAGTGAAATGCTGCCAGAGGAAGCAGAAGCACTAATTAATCAGGTACAGAAGGAACGTCATCTGGTCTATACGGAAAATCATTTTACCAACGATGCGATCGCGGATGACCACTACCGTTTGCGTTTGCCCTGCGAGGTCAAAACCTACGAATTGACAGGCATTGCACCTGTAGAGGGCTTTTACTACACATTGTCCGAACTTCAACAGACTGACATAGCGAACGATGACATTGTTGAAGAAATTGCCTACCACTCGTTTCCCGATCGCGTAACGCCTCAGAAGCGCCGGGTGGAGTGGGTGCGGATGCTGTATTTCAGCGATGATCTGCAAACATCTTTATCTTGGGGAGAATTGAACCAACTGGGTTTGCCTTACGAAACTTATAAGTTGGGGCTAACGGATGAGTTACTGGATGCTGTCTTTGAGCCGGAACACCTGACACCGGAAGTTCGTAGCAATCTAGACAACGCTGACTTAAGCGGCTATCTGAGTGGGACAACCCTGGCAGAACGTTTCCCAGATATGGACACCAGTGGTCAGTATTGGATTCGTTCTGGTATTGCTGGCTTTGCACCTGATGCAGCAGAGCATTTTTACTTACCAGAACGCTACACCGATCCCTTTGGTCAAACCACAACACTGGTTTACGACTCGCAAGATCTCTACATCGAGTCAAGCACTGACCCCATTGGCAATACGACTCAAGTGACTCAGTTCGACTTTCGGGTGCTGGCACTATCTGAAATGCAGGACATCAACGGCAATCTCTCAAGGGTTTACTTTGATGGGCTGGGCTTGCCAACCGCAATGGCAGTTATGGGGAAAGGAGATGAAGCAGACAGCCTGAGTTCGTTTAATGATACGTTGGCGAATCCCACTTCGGCAGAACTCCATGCCTTTTTTGTCGAGAATGCCTACAACGAAAGCCAAGCTCGAACCTGGCTGGAAAATGCTACAGCCCGATATGTGTATTACTTTGGGGAACAACAGAATGATGATGGCACAACGACTTGGGGCGAGCATCCTGCCTGTGCTTGTAGTATTATGCGCGAACGGCATCGAGATCAGAACAGTCCGCTTCAAGTCGCCTTTGAATATTCAGACGGCATGGGAACTGTGCTGGTGAATAAAATTCAGGCAGAACCCGAAACCGAGGACAGTCCCTTACGCTGGATTGCCAGTGGTAAGACGATTCTGAATAACAAGGGCAACCCAGTCAAACAGTATGAACCCTATTTCAGCCAGAACAAACTGGGAGAACCGGATCATCGGTTTGAAGAACCCCAGGAAGTGGGAGTCACGCCGATTCTGTATTACGATGCGGTTGGACGGCAGGTTCGCACTGAGATGCCGGATGGAACCCACAGTCGAGTGGAGTTTTCCCCCTGGTTCGTGGCAACCTATGATGGGAATGACACCGTACTGGAACCGAACAATAGCTGGCGCGATCGCTATTCTAGCGGTACAACCGCCGAACAACGGGCGGCTCGTTTGGCTGAAATTCACGCTAATACTCCAGCCGTAACGTATCTCGATAGTTTGGGGCGGGAAGTGGTGGCGATCGCGCACAATAAGTGGCAGCAAGAGGATGTTATTACTGAAGAAAAATATCTCACCTACACCAAACTCGACATTGAGGGTAAACCCCTGTGGATTCGGGATGCGCGGGGAAATCGAGTGATGGAGTATATCAACTCTCCCGGTGCGGAGACAGATTTTGTTCCCTGCTATGACATTGCCGGAAATTTACTCTTTCAGCATAGTATGGATGCCGGGGATAGTTGGATGCTGATGGATGCGACGGGACAACCATTTTATGCCTGGGATGAGAACGAACGGGGAATGGAAGCGGAACCTCCAGTGTTGGAACGTCGCCGTTTTCATACGGTTTATGATGCCTTGCGTCGTCCAGTAGAACAGCAGTTACAAATTGAGGATGGAAATCCCCAGATCGTTGAACGGTTGATTTATGGAGAAGGGCAACCGGACGATCGTGATCGTAACCTGCGGGGACAGGTTTACCACCATTATGACTCCAGCGGGTTAGTTACGAATCAGCGGTTTGACTTTAAGGGGAATTTGCTGGAAGTCACGCGCCAACTGGTGAGCGACTACAAAGCATCGGTAATTGACTGGTCTGAGGGTTCGCCCACCAATAGCCTGGAATCCCAAGTATTTACCGCCCGTACAGAATACGATGCCTTGAACCGTCCCACGTTGTTAACCAGTCCAGACCAGAGCGTAACCCGTCCGGTATACAACGAAGCCAATTTACTGGAACAAGTGTATGTGCGGTTGCGGGGTGCAGCAACAGAAACCGTCTTTGTGGAGAATATTGACTATGACGCCAAGGGTCAGCGGATTTTAATTGAGTATGGCAACGGGGTACGGACAACCTATACCTATGACCCGGAAACCTTTCGACTGGTGCGGTTGCTAACGACTCGCACATCAGATAACGCCCGTTTGCAGGATTTACAGTATACCTACGATCCGGTGGGAAATATTACCGAGATTCGGGATGATGCCCAACAGACAGTTTTCTTCAATAATGCTGTCATTTCTCCCAACACGCGATATGAATATGATGCGCTCTATCGTCTGATGCGAGCGGAGGGACGGGAACACGCCGGACAACAGGCGAATTCGCAACCCGACCATGAAGATGTCCCGGTAATGCCATTGCCGCATCCCAATGATAGTCAGGCGATGCGGAACTACACCGAACATTATGAATATGACGGGGTGGGAAATATCCTGGCGATGATTCATGCTGCAACCAATGGCAACTGGACGCGCCGCTACCAATATGCTGAAGAGAGTAATCGCTTGTTGGCAACTAGCCGACCTGGTGATGGAGAGGGTGAGTTTTCAGCCGCCTACACCTACGATACCCACGGCAATATGACAACGATGCCTCATTTGCCGTTAATGCGGTGGGACGATCGCGATCGGCTCAAAGCAACCAGCCGCCAGGTAGTCAATGCGGGGACACCGGAAACCACCTATTACGTTTACGATGGTAGCGGTCAGCGGGTGCGGAAGGTAACGGAACGGCAAGTAGCAGTCGGAGTTTCTCCAACTCGCAAAAACGAACGGATTTATCTGGGTGGATTTGAGATTTACCGGGAGTATGGGGGTGATGGTGCAACGGTGTCGCTGGAGCGGGAGACGCTGCATGTGATGGATGACCAGCAGCGGATTGCTCAGATTGACACCCGGACTCAGGGAACGGATGAGGCTCCCCAGCAAAGTCGTCGTTTTCAATTGAGTAATCACCTGGGGTCAGCCGTGTTGGAGGTGGATGAGCTGGCGAATGTGGTGTCGTATGAGGAATATCACCCCTATGGGACGAGTGCTTATCGGGCAGGGCGATCGGCGGCAGAGGTAGGTTTGAAGCGGCGTCGATACTTAGATTTGGAACGAGAAGAGGAGACGGGTTTGGGGTATCACGGGGCGAGGTATTATGCGCCGTGGTTGGGAAGATGGACTGCTGTTGATCCAATTGGGATAGGGGATGGAGTAAACCGATATCAATACACATCAAACCGTCCAATCATACTGCTTGATCCCAATGGAACCGCAAAGATGACACCTGAGCAAGAGCGAGCTGAACTTGCGAGAATATCTACAGAATTAGATGCTCAGGGATATCAAACACAAGAGTTTAGTGTTGGAGTTGTAACGGGTAGCGACTATGTTGAGCCACAAGAGATTCAACAGGGCTTAGCAGTGGCAGCGATGACTGGTCAGGAGACGGTTGAAGACCCGGTTGTAAAAGCAGCTTTTGGAGTTGGAGATCTTGGAATACTGTACACACCGGCAGGGGCGGCGGCGGAAGAAACTCGTCAACCCGCTAAGTACAACACATTAGCTGATGTTGAAGCGCAGGTTAAAGCAGGGATGGATGCTAGCGCTGAAATGGTTGCGGAATACTGGTTTGAAAATTTTACGGGACCTGTGGGGGAAGCTTATACGCTATGGAAAGCCTCTGTCGAAGCTGATCGTCAAGTGGAAATGTTGACACAGCAGAGAGAAGCCGGACTGATTGAGATGTCTGATGAAGAGTTTTTGAAAGCTACAGCGACGATTCGTGCACAAGTTTATATTGAGGCACATAGCCAAGCTCTTGCTAGTAGTAGCGGTATTGTTGGAGGAGTAGTTGGTAGGCGCAAGAACGCGGATGGAACATACGAATACTTTAATCCACAACCCAATAAACCAAAGAAATCATCTACGGGTGGAGGCAGGAAGAGCGAATATGGAACTTACACAAACCTGCACGAATCGGGAAAAACTTACAGTGGCATGGGTGGGAGAAAGCGCTCACAAGATTCGGGTAAAGAAAAGGCGAAAACTCATAATGATCCTCACATTGCTACTGATTGGACGCCTGCCGAAAGCAAATCGCATCAGTCATTTGATGAGGCATTACGAATACATGAAGGAGGTGGAAAAGCAAGCGATAAAAATTACAATGCAATTGAAACAGGAAAAAATATAGATCCTGAACTATATCAGGATTTTGTCAAATACATTCTCAAGAGGTTTTAGAGCCAAGGAACCTAAAAATGAGAATCTCGCGCATCGAATATATTTGGTAATGACGTTACACAAGTTCAAAACTGCCTATGTTAATGAGATTGCAGATCTCGTATTTTGGGTTAGGACAGCGTAACCCAACACTTCAACATAGTACACTCACTATCATTTTCAATAAGAATTAACTATTAACTGATTTTCGATTTTCATTTATTCAATTGTTTTTCTTCCGAGTAACTTTTTCAATTTCACCTAACTCAAAAGGAGACTAACCCCATGATGACCGCAGACACCCGAAACAAAAACCAACTCCCCTGGACCGAAGAACACTGGCAGCAAATCGACATGGCCGTCCATGACGAATGCAAACGCACCAAAGTCGCCGCCAAATACCTGCCTATCCACCCTGCCCCAGGAGCCAAAACCGTTCCCTCAGACACCGTCCTGCTTGGCCAGCAAATCGACCGACGCGGCGAACCCAAACTCACCATCGACGAAACTGCCACCACCCCCATCCTCGAACTGGAAGTCCAATTTCGGCTCACCCAGCAACAGCTGATGGAAGAAAACCTCAGCAGTGCCATTACCCTAGCTACCCGAGCCGCCAATCTACTAGCCCAAGGTGTCGATATTGCTATCCACCAGGGTCAACCCGGCATTGTCGGTCCCAATGCTGCCCCCCTGTTCGCCGATGGCAGAGTCACCGTCGTCTCCGGACAAGCCACCACCGGCCTACTCCAGGCTCCAGAGTTCAGCGGCTCAACGTCTACAATTCAAACCATTCCAGTCTCTACCACCACTGGAACCAACGTTACCCCTCCCCGCTGGGGCGAAAACATCTTCGGAGCCGTATCTCTCGCCTACTCCCGGCTCCAAAGCGGCCAAGACCTAGCCCAGGCTCACTATGGTCCCTATGTCTGCATCCTCAATTTTCAACCCTATGCAGACTCCTATGCGCCGTTGCCGACCACACTGATTATTCCAGCTGATCGCATCAAGCCCCTGGTAACCGAAATGTCTCACGGCATGATGACCATGTCAGACGGCATGATGAAAAAGCATACAGAAGATACCCATACCTACGGGCGAGACATGAGCTATATGTATGCCCAACACCACTACCCTCGTTATTACGGCACTGGCACCATTCCCGCTATCCAGGGACTGTTCCTATCCCTTGGCGGCAACACGATGGATCTGGTCATCGGCCAGGATGCCACCACTGAGTATGTCCGCCAGGACGGTAACTTCTATTGCCTTCGGGTATTCGAGCGTTTTGCCTTGCGACTCAAAGATCCCACCTCTGTGATTCGCCTAGAGTTTGATGACGGTGTTGTGCTTCCCGGTTAAGAAAAGTCGTCTGAATGGTATCGCCCCCAGAGGAGTATCCCAACTTTGAACACCCTAGGGGCATTGGCGCTGAACAAATCAATGTTGTAAAGGGAAAAGACTATGCGTGTTGAGCATGACGGCATCACCTTATGGTACGGCACCGCTGATGCCCCCGCCCCTGAAGCCCAGGTTTCTTCTGAAACTCCTATAGCAATTACTATCGGCGTCTTCCCAGTTGATGCCAGTAATTCGGTGACAGTTATCTACCGAATCAATCAGGGGGAGGTCAATCGTGTCCCTGCTCGATATGTGAAAAATGGGCAGAACATGCAGGCTCAGTATTTCAGGGCAACCTTGCCTGCACTAAAACCTGGGGACAAAGTTGAGTATATGACCCTCTGCCGTTGTGCTGGACGGCAGGTGCCTCCCCATCAACCCGATAAATCTTTAGAATTCCCATCCTCTTTTACTGTGGTCAAGGCAGGGACCACAGTCAAAAATACTCCGCCTGTTTCCGCAACAAATCAATTAACATCACCTAATACCCGAATCGCTCAGAAGCCAACCTCTGAAAAACAAACCTCTGAAAAACAAACCTCTGACAGCTCAATCCCCAAGCTTCAACTTTCTTCTAAACAGAAAAGTCGCCTTAAAACTCTTACCCTAAGTATCTCTGGAGCATCTCAGAAGGAAAAGCTAGCACAACTCTTTACTGAAGCTAGCGGAGAATTTACTCCCCTTAAAGCTCGTCTTGAAGAAAGTGAAGAGTTTGGGAACACAAGTATCCAGCATCTGACGTTTTACAACGACATTGCCGAACTGGTGGATGATGAGGAAAACTTAGTTGCAGCCCTTGTTCATAATGACAAAGTTCATTGTCTGCGGGATGTTGCGCTCAATTTTAGAAAACCCGATCTCAAAGCGCTCATCCGCACTGTTGGCATCCCGAAGGAATTCAAAATTGAAGACGAGGATATAGACGATGAAGGATTAGACGACGGAGAGCTGGATGATGAAAAAGCCGCTGACAAAAAAGTCGTTGTAGAAAGTGAGGAAGAACGCCTAGAGCGATTTGCCACCAAAATTGGCGATCGGCTCTTTCGTATGGCTCCCACCGCCGTCATTCATCGGATGGTGAAAGACGAGGAGGTAGTTACCGACGACCAAAATGTTCGTCACGGAGTTGATTCTTTTCTCAACGACCATCCAGATTTAGACTTTCGCAAAACCTCTGTACTCCAAGTCCTGCAAAGTCCTGATTGTTTGAGATCAGTACCAGAAGCCCATCGTGAAAAAGTCGTCGATGGCCTGAAAAAGCTGCAGCGCACCACTCTCCTGAGTCCTAAGGCTGAAGCTGTACCTGCTCTATTGAAAGCAAACTTAACCTCAGCTTACGCTATCAACGAAGTTCCCATGGAGAACTTCGTCAGCCTCTATGCCGATCAACTAGGAGGAGAAAACGCTGCTCGGGCTGTTCACCTCAATGCTCAAAATATCAATGTCCGTAACGAGGAAGCCTTCATTGCGCTACGGCAAGCCGTGACGGGTGCTCCCGTGCGTATGATCCATGGCGACATGCTTACAGACACTCGCATGGCTGAGGTAGCATCCCTCGTTAAGCAGAAAAACATCCCCATCAATTTTGAAACCCTTTTCGGCAGCGTAGATCTCTGTGAATGTAAGCATTGTAACTCTGTCTACAGCCCCGCAGCCTATCTCGTCGAGCTGTTTCAGTATCTGCGGAATAACAATTTAGATCCAGACCATAACAAAACGGGTAAGGATGGCATTAGTGGTACACCGCTAAAGAAACTTTTCCGTCGTCGTCCCGATCTAGGGCATCTCCAACTTACCTGCGAGAATACCAATACCCTCATTCCCTACATTGATCTTGTCAATGAGGTAATGGAAAGCTTTGTGGTGAATCTGAATGACTATGAAGCAGATGAACATAGTCCTAAACAAGCAAAAATTGCTGTTTATGACGTGGATGATGAAAGTAGTGGAGAACTTCTGTCTGAACCCCAGCATACAAACTATAAAGCCTACCGTATCCTCAAGAAGGCGGTTTATCCAGTTTGTAAGCTCCCTTATCATCAGCCTATTGATACAATTCGCCAGTACCTGAGTTATCTGGGAACAAGTCGTCATGAAATACTCGAAACGTTCCGCGCAGATGTACGCCTGAAGCTGAAAGAAGACGCTGACGAAGTAGAAATGCAACAGGCTACTCGTAAGCAGGAGTTACGCATTCAGGCTGGAGATAGAGCAATTGATGCTGAGTTTCTGCATCTTACAGAAGAAGAATTCGTCATTCTTACGAAGGAAAGTTTTTATACCAAAGAATGGTACGAGCTAAATGAAGGAGAGGACTTCAGCCTTTCGCAATATCAAGAAAAAATTGGACTAAAGAAAACATGGGAATACTATGGACTCAAAAGCGAAAACCAAATGATTGGGGAGTTGAAATGGATCAAGCCTTCCCAAGATAGTGGACTTGTTGGATTCCTTCGCCGCGTTAATATACTGTATGTTGATTTGATTGAGCTATTAAAAACCCGTTACATTAATCCTAATTACTTATCTGGCAAAGCGCTTGCCTACATGAATAGCATCAGATACAGCTATCGATTTCTGCAGAGTTTAGTTAATGAAGGTGAAACTGAGCTTAAGCTGAAATATCAGAAACTCGTAGAGTTTTTGCAAGACTCCTTACCAAAACGCTCAAAGCGCTTCGATAAAGACTATGTTGAGTGTTGGGTTTATAAGTATTTCAAAAAAATTGGAAAACTTATTGTATTGGAAGATGATTCATCATGTCAATGTATTGAAGGAGACATTCGCCTATATGTAATCCATATAGGCGATGATGCTCCCTCTTATCACGATCTATATCTTGAAAATACTTGTCAGATTTACATCGCGAATTCAAATCCAAGAAGATATGTTGGTTATCTAGATTCCTCTTCCAGCAAGTTAATTCTAGATAATGACTATACCAAAAATATTTACATTCATAGTGGAGATTTCAACGGGACGAATGGAGTAGGCGGAAAAGTAGAGACTCAGGGAGAGGATTTAATATTTTATTTGCGTTCTGGATCGCCTTTTAGTTGTAACTATCAAGACAAGTGTGATATTTCTACAACCCAACTCAAACATCTCAATGGTACAGATCTAGAAACAGCAGAATACGATCGCATGCATCGGTTTATTCGACTCTGGTGCAAACTTGGATGGACTATTGAAGAAGTTGATCAAGCGATCACTGGTATAGGTCAATCATCTCAGAACGAACCCTTCATCGCACATTGGGCGCTACCGAGTAATCACTTTGTTGCCCTACTGCCTTCAGAAGAACCTGACGATGATGACGATGATGACGCCAGTGAGCTGACCTTCAACGATACCTTTACGGCCAATCGTCCATGCATTAAGCCTGAAGTAGATTGTAAACCAGAACCAATCTCTCAGGTCACCCAAGAGATTAACCCCTATTTGATACAGCAACTTGCTGCAGTCAAGAAACTGCTTGATATTACAGGTCTTGAACTTGCAAAACTACTAACCTACTGGACACAGATTGGCATCTATGGCGAAAATTCCCTCTACAAACGCTTATTCCTCAAATACAATCTTGTCGCAGTAGATGATGTATTTGAAGAAGACATCTATGGGACTTATCTCATCCAAGAAGAAACCATAAGCGATCATCTCCCCATACTCATGGCAGCTGTAAAGGCTGATGTCCCGATGATTGAGACGGTTATGAGTTTGGGCGATATCCCTGATGAGTTGACATTGGAAACGGTGTCCGAAATTTATCGCTATCTTCTTCTGGCCAAGACTCTGGGCCTACGTGTTAGAGAGTTGCCTGGTGTTTTGGCCTTACTACAGGATTTAGCCCATCCTTTTGACAAACCAACTCAAACGCTGAGATTTTATGAGCTATTTTCACGTATTGACAACTCTGATTTCAGTCCACGAGAGCTAAACTATATGCTCCGGGATGAGGATGATCCCTTGCGTCCTCTTCGACCGAGTATGGCAGATATCTTTGAATTGGCAATTTCCCTGAGGGATAGCCTGCTACAAATTGAGATAGACTACCCCGATATTGAAAAGGATGAAGAAGCAACAGAGGAACTGCTCAGAAGCACATTAAGCCTGCTCTATGACGGGGCTATTGTAGAAAACATCATAGCGCTCCTACACGGAACTACCATATACGAAGACAACACCCGCCGAAAGTACAGCACAAAACTAGACAATACCGATCAGATAGCCATCACCGACTTCCTTCTAGCAGAGCGCAAAAAGGAAGAAGCCGAGCCGGGTGGGGAGTTTCAAACCTTTTTACAGCGGGTACAGTTCAGTGGTACGAAGGGACTGCAAATTACTGGCATCCTCAGCGAAGCAGATCAAGCGAAGGTGACTGCTCTAGCTGAGTTAATTCAAGATACCGACGCTAGGGATAAATTTCTAATTGCCGTCAATAAAATCTACGCTCAGCCAACAACCTTCTTTGATGATGTCCTTTTCACCCTCTTTGACAAAGAACCTGATGGTATCGAGGCAGCCAAGACCGTTCTCTTAGCTGAAGATTTCACAGTTACGGAAGATCCTCAGTTAAATGAAGAGGAGCCCGATAATGTGGAAGACTCAGAGGGTACAAATGATCCAATTCCCAACAGTAGCTTCCAAAAGAGGGCATTTTTGGCTAGGGCGTTTATGCCTTATCTAAGAGAAGAATTACGTCAACGCTTGGTGATACAGACCCTTGCCTCTAATCTTGGACTAGAGTTTGACATCACTCAGCTCTTAGTGATGGATGTAATTAAAACACCAGCAGGTGATTCACTCTACCAGGAAATTATTCGCCTCAAAGAGCAAAAAGATCCAGAAGTGGAAGAACAGATCTGGCAAGGCTTCTTTGTCCCAGAAAAAGATGGTAAGTATCTATTTTTACTAGAAGCAGAAGGAGATGCCACGCTAACGATTAAGGGGTACTCCCTCTGGTCTCAGCCCATCAGAACAGATGAGGAAGCGATCAATTTCTACCAAAGTGAGAAGCATCTTTTTTTGAAGGCAGGTCGTGCCTACCCATTCGTCCTACAAGGACACGATGAGGACGAAAAAGGAAACATCATTGGCTTGTTCATGAAATTCAATGGGCAAGCACAGGTTGAAATTTCTGATAAAGTCCTTTTCCCTGCCCTTAGGACGGAAACGTTTCGCCAAGCCTATATCCAGCTTCAAAAGGCAGGGATGCTAGTCGATGGATTCAGTATAAAACAGGAAGGGATGGAGTTTTTCCTGGATTTTCCTGGTCACTTTGAAGCATTGGACTTTAATTCCCTAACTTTTCCTCAATGGCTTCGATTAGAGAGCTTTTACCGTTTACAAAGGAGCTTACCTCAAACCGAACTGAGTCTAGTGGACTTTCTACGCTGGGCTAATCAAGCAGAAGATGCTGATAGTGAACCGTCACTTGTCATGCAAATTAATATGCTGACTGGTTGGAAAGAGTCTGAGGTATATAAAATGCTTCTCCCAAAACACTTCAATCTATCTCATCCAGAGCATTTCCAGGATGAAAGAAACCTCCTCAAACTCCAGGAAACCCTAGAGATTGCAAAAAAAATTGGCGTGGGTATGGGAGACCTGTTCAACTGGGGAAAACCGACGTCTCACTTCAAACGCACTCGGAAGATTGCTGGCAATATTCGAGAAACGATCAGAGCACGCTACTCCCAAGAAGAATGGGAAGAAGCGATCAAACCAACCCATGACCAACTGCGTGAAAACCAGAAGCAAGCGCTCATCGCTTACCTGCTCGCTCAACCTGTACTGATGGACTGGGGTGTGCGAGATGCTGATAGTCTTTTTGAGTTTTTCCTGATTGATGTACAGATGGACGCCTGCATGGAAACCTCTCGGATTAAGCAGGCAATCTCTTCAGTGCAGTTATTTGTGCAGCGTTGTTTTCTGGGACTAGAGAAGAATCATGGTGTTAAGCCTAAAGCGTTAGATCGACAGCGCTGGGAATGGATGTCTCGCTATCGTGTTTGGGAAGCCAACCGCAAAGTGTTTCTTTACCCGGAGAACTGGATTCGCCCTGAATTACGAGATACGAAGAGTCCATTCTTCGAGGAATTAGAATCAGAATTACTACAGAATGACATAAGTCATAACACCGTCAAAAGTGCTTTAGCTAGATATATCAGTCAGGTTGATGAAGTCGCCAATTTAGAAGTCATTGGGCAATTTATTGAAGAAAAGCCAGATTCTAACATACTGCATGTTGTAGGCAGAACACGTAATGCACCCTACTTTTTTTATTATCGATATTACGAATTTGAGAATAAGTATTGGTATCCATGGATAAAGATCGAGGTAGACATACCGAGTTTAGATATAGAAGACAGCCAAGGTAACCTAAAGGAAAATGGAGCTTATATTACACCCGTAGTCTGGAAAAACCGTTTGCTTATATTCTTTCCAGAGTTTACCCAAAAGGAATGGAGTAGTCCACTCAAAGACAAAGTTAAAGTCGCTGACTCAGCACAGCATAATGAGATTGGTGACTCATTACCTTTATGCTATTGGGAAATAAAAATGGGTTGGAGTGAATATAAGGAAGGTAAGTGGACTCCAAAAAAATTATCAAAAATGGCAATAGAAACCATAGTTTTCAGAGATTTTGAGGGTAATAGGCATTTGCTTGATATCTTCTCGGAAAAAGAAAAATTTATTTTTACCCCAATCGTGAATGACGATTACATGAATATATCCATTCAACCTTACTATCTTGGAAAGACTCTAAAAATATGTGAAGACCTTTGGACATATAAATTTTCTGACCCAACATTAGACTATAGATTTCTTAAACGAACCATTGATCCTGAACAGGAAGTGAGAGGCTTGAATAAAGCCTTCAAATTTGACGGGACACAAGTCAAGGTGAAACGGTGGGTGACCAATACAACAAATACTTTTATGTCATCTTTACCTTACCAGTTTCATCGTCGAGTAAACAATGATTCTGAATGGTTGTTACCAATTCAATCATCTAATTTTAGCCAAGCACCAATTCAGCTACGTGGTCTTTATTTTGCATCAGACTCAGGAGATAAAGATAAGATATCTTTTTCAGGACAAGACTATGCTTTTTATCATACGAGAACAGATAGGCTGTTAGGACTTTTGAGAACTGATCGTTTAAATAAGATTTTCAGTGATGCTATACCGATTAACAATAATCATTACGGCTCTAATGATGGCTTACATTATCATGAGCTAAGGCGTCCTTACTCTATTTATAATTGGGAATTATTGTTCCATTCTGTTGCTTCATTGGCAGATAGTTTATCTAAAGCCCAACGTTTTGAAGAAGCATTAACATGGTGGCATTACATCTTTGATCCTATTAACATAAAAGATGACTTAAAGAAAGTTTGGAAATTTAAACCTTTCCGCAAAAAAATAGATAGCAAGAATGTTCTGGATCAAATTTTGGGTGAGCTAGATCCAAATACCGAGGATGAAGCTATATCAGAGTGGCGGAATAACCCATTTGAACCCCATGTAATTGCTCGTCGTCGCCCTGCGGCCTATATGAAATGGGTTGTGATGAAATATATCGACAACCTAATCGCTTGGGGTGACTATCTTTTCCGTCAAGACACCATTGAAACTCTGAACCAGGCAACTCAGTTATACGTATTAGCGGGTCATATTCTGGGGCCTCGCCCCGAATTTATTCCTAAACGTGGAAAGATTCAGCCCAAATCTTATTTAGACTTGAAGAATGAATGGGATGCATTTTCTAACGCTATTGTTGATCTGGAATTGCTATTTCCCTTTAGCAGTCAAATCGAAGCTTCAGGTGTGTTCGATGGAGAGGCACATTACGTCAATATCTATGGCTTTGCAACCGCTCTTTATTTCTGCATTCCAGATAACCCAAAACTTCTGGAGTATTGGGATATAGTCGCCGATCGCCTCTTCAAAATTCGTCACTGTCTAAACATAGAAGGTGTTTTCAGAAAACTGAGTTTATTTGAGCCTCCTATTGATCCAGCTTTGTTGGTGCAGGCTGCTGCCCAAGGATTGAGCATCAGTAGCGTCCTCAATGACCTCAGTACACCCATGCCCAATTACCGATTTAATTATCTGCTACAGCGAGCGCTAGAGGTTACTTCTGAAGTCAAATCCTTGGGCAGTGCTTTACTTTCAGCTTTGGAAAAGAAAGATGGGGAGAATCTTTCTCTATTACGGGCACAACACGACATCAGAATACAGAATCTAATAATGGAAGTACGAAAGAAACAGTTGGAGGAAGCTGAAAGT
This sequence comes from uncultured Coleofasciculus sp., assembly GCA_937127375.1. Lineage (GTDB taxonomy): Bacteria > Cyanobacteriota > Cyanobacteriia > Cyanobacteriales > Coleofasciculaceae > Coleofasciculus. The sequence continues at coordinate 18,654 of CAKZMA010001331.1, forward strand.
AGCCTGGACAGCTTGGAACAGAATCGTAAAGCTCCTGAGTATAGGCTTCAGCACTATCTACAACTTGCTGGCGAAGAAGTTAGTGTACCGACAATAGACGCAGAATTCACTGAAGTGGAAAATCAGATGCCTGAGGTGAAAGAAGAAAGTGGTATGAAATTGATTCCATTTGAGCAGGAAGATTTAAAGAAAGCTGCAGAAGCGAGAAATTACCAAATAGCCGTTGGAGCTGTTGAAGCTCTGGCAAGCGTTCTACACGCACTTCCTTTTGTAGCAGCTGATGTAAAGCCTCTTGGAGTTGGAATTGGAGTTGGATATGGTGGATCTAATTTTGGAAATGTTACACAAGCAGTTGCACGAGGATTAAGGATAAAGGCTGACGATTTGACATATCAATCGGGCAGGGCTGGGAAAAAGACTAATTTCCTTCGTCAGCTACAAGATCGTATTTTCCAAGCTAACCTTGCTGGGCATGACTTGATGCAAATTGACAAACAGGTCACTACTCAGAAAATCAGAAAAGAACTCGCACAACTAGAAATAGATAACCACCAAATACAGATTGAACAAACCGAAGAAGTTGAGGAATTTATTCGTAGTAAGTATTCCAACGAGAAACTCTATCAATGGATGAGCGATCAACTCAAAGACCTGTACTATCAAGCCTACTCATTTGCCTATGATTTGGCTAAAAAAGCAGAGAAAGTTTTCCGGTTTGAGATGGGGCTATCCACCTCTGATTTTATCAAATTTGGCTACTGGGATAGTGCCAAGGATGGCTTCCTGGCTGGAGAACAGCTTTATTTAGCGCTAAAGCATCTAGAAAATGCCTATGTCGAGAAAAAGCCCCATGACTACGAAATCACCAAGCATATTTCCCTCCAACAACTCAACCCTTTAGCGTTAATTCAGCTCAAAGAACAAGGATCATGTGAGTTTGACCTGCCAGAAGAAACCTTTGATTTGGACTACCCTGGACACTACAAACGGCGTATCAAAACTGTATCCGTTTCTATTCCTTGCATTGTTGGTCCCTACACTAGCCTCAACTGCACCCTCCGTCTCATCAAACACGAATACCGCAACAGTAAGATTGCGGCCAGCGCCTCTGACTATGCCAAAAAGTTAGAAGAAGCCGATGAACGCTTTATCTTTAATCCCATCCCTACCACTGCGATCGCCGTCAGCCAGGGACAAAACGACAGCGGTGTCTTTGAACTGAACTTCCGAGATGAACGCTACCTACCCTTTGAAGGTGCTGGGGCTATCAGCACTTGGCGTTTAGAACTACCCCAAGAATTCCGCCAGTTTGACTACCAGACCATAACAGATGTAATCCTTCATCTGCGCTATACCGCCTGCGAAGGTGGGGATACTCTCAAAGCCTCCGCCCTTGAACATTTGATGGGCTATGTTGAGGATGCCTCTGAATTAAGCAAACGGGAAGGCTTATTCCGTATGTTAAGCCTGAGACATGAATTTCCTAGCGAATGGCATCGTTTTCTGCACCCCGAACCAGAAGCTGAAAGCCAGGTGCTGGTTCTTGGAAATTTGAAAGAGCGTCTCCCCTTCTTTGCAAATAATCAGCAAGTAAATCGCCTGGAGATTCAAAGTGTAATGCTCTTTGCCCCCATTGAAGGGCTAACAGTATCCTTCCTACGGTCTGATCAAACTGAAAACCTCAATGCAGAGAATGCAGAGTTAGCCCTTGAGCTAGTAGCTGGAACACCCATTGAGCAACTCCAACAATATGTAGCTACTGATCTAGCTGAGGATTTGAATGGTCTCTGGGCACTGCAGGTTGACCCAACCGAACTCCTCACTGCAGATGTGTTGCAAAATGCTTGGTTGGTGATTAGGTATCAATTAGAACTCCAATCTTAATCGGCTGAAGGGGTGATAAGCAGCTCAAAAGCTTGACAGAAAAAGCGTTTCATACCAAATCCGGTTTTCATACCCTCCTTATACCCAGACTCCGCACTTCAAATTGAAGTACAAAAAAACTACATTCAGAATAAAAGGAAAAAGTCCGAAAAATTAAACCCTTGAATATCTGTTCAGGAAAAAAGTAACTGTTTTGGGTAGTTTTACCCGACTTAATTATTTCCTTGCTGATCTGGGGCTTCCGTACTTAGTGTGCTAACTTATTACGATAATGCCACAAAATTAAAGGGCTAACTTCTGAACCAACTTCTGAGCTAAATACTGAACTAAATTCTGGATTAATTTATGGATTAGTTTATGGATTGATTTTTGGTTTAGGTAGAAGAGAAATACAAACAGTTGAAACCCTGAAATGGTCTTGGCAAAACCCGTGCATTAATCGCTGTCATCACCGGATGCGTCACCAAAATCCCCTGAAAAGACAGCACTTTCCGAAGGCGATGGCTTGCCTGTTTCAGTTCACCATACCCGGTTGCCAACCGCACATCTGCCATCGCCTCAAGTACCTTTTGCCTAATAGGGTTTAGCAATCCGGTTCATCCCGATCCTGAATTTCCGGAGCCTCGAAGACAACTTCAAACTC
>CAKZMA010001332.1 GCA_937127375.1 uncultured Coleofasciculus sp.
CCAATCTCAATGACACGACGCCAGACACCCCAACCATACCCACGGGGGAGCCGTATCGGGTTGCCCTGCCCCCAGTAAATTCCTTCGGGCAATTGTGGCGAGCGGTCGGAGAATCTACCAAAAAATTAGACAATCGGGGAATACGGTGTCTCGCAGGATACCTGAGACTTTGTACCAAGGAAGGAAAGCACCTATTCGATGTCCTACGTTGGTCGTTCTCCGGTGAGATAATCTGGCAAGCGATGGGGTTGCTGGAGCGTGAGGAACGGGCGATCATTTGGCGGTGGGAGTCTTTTTTAGCATGACCAAACCGAACATAAAAGGCGCGATCGTACCCCGTCAGCCAACCCAACGACATACCCCCACGACATACCCCCAGAGTGCCGATGGTCTGGGGGATGAAAGTTTACCATTCCAATTTTTGGTAATTTTTGGAGAGTAAAGCTCCAATGGTGAGTTACTTGTCTAATTTCTCAGCTACGCCGATAAACTAACCTGTGTTCACATCTCTGTTTTAATTGTCGGTATCCTGAAAACCAGCAGAGTCTCCTCGGTATGACGTAGCCTCAGCAGGGTTTTCTGCTGGAGTATTTTCTGGTGGACCATCGTAATCTTCAGCGGGAACAACTTGACTAATAGGTTCTGCTCCAGGCTGTTCGGGGGCATTATTAGGTGAACTATTTGGAGTACTGGACATGGAAAATTCAAACGAAGCTCAACAGTCTAAAAATAACACAGAACACACAAATGTAGAATTGATTTACAACTACACTGAGTCGTTACTAAAAGCTAGGAGTGACACAATTACTCAACTAAATGGGAAATTAAGCACTTTTTTAGGATTTGGTGGATTGTTGCTTAGATTTAGCGCAGATTTACCAGATTGTTCAACTCCTCTGGATATTCCAGGATTTTATTTTAGCAGTTGTCTATTGCTTAAAATTGTTGCGTGTGTGCTTTCTGCTGCTTCTGTTTGCCTAAGCGCAATGGGGTTAACAGCTAAAGAAAAGGGAAGTGTAGTTTCTCCCGATAAATTAATGAATAAATGGTTTCGCAAAGCCGATGTGCGATGTAGGTCTTTTATTATTAATACTTGGAGAGGAACAATTGAAGAGTTTGAAAATTTAGGCAAAAAAAAAGCGAGGCAGCTCAATTTAGCGATATATCTACTAGCAATAGCTATAATTGTTTTTGCAATGGATATAGCAGTAGCATCGTATTTTAAAAACTTTAGATAATGAATGGGCGATCGCTGCTACAAAATATATGACTCCAGCACAAAGCTGGGGGTTAGGTTAGTTTAGAATTAGCGTAAATTTCCAAACACTTCCACAATATGGATGTTAGCGAACTTCTTGAACGTTATGCAGTAGGAGAGAGAGATTTTTCCGGCTTAAATCTGGATAATGCCAATCTGAGTGGTGCTGACCTGAGTGGTGTCAACCTGTGTCAAGCTGACCTGAGTAGTGCCAACCTGTGTGAAGCTGACTTGAGTCATGTCATCCTGTTTGGTGTCAACCTGAATGGAGCCAACCTGTGTAATGCCAACCTGTGTAATGCTACCCTGATGGAAGCCAACCTGTGTGAAGCTGACTTGAGTGGTGCTGATCTGAGTATTGCCAACCTGATGGGAGCCAACCTGTGGGAAGCTGATCTGAGTGGTGCTTACCTGACTTTTGCCAACCTGACTTTTGCTGACCTGAATGGTGCGAACTTAACTAAAGCTGACTTAACTAATGCCAACTTGAATGGTGCCAACCTGGATGGTGCCAACTTGGATGAAGCCAAGATTGATGGAACCATTCTGGTCTATCAGAAAGTTTCAGAAGAATTACAGCGTAAGAATCAAGCTCTAACAGAACGTGTGAGGCGTTTAGAAGAGGAGTTAGAAAAACAAAAACTGACACAGGATTTAATACAACCCAGTAATCAAGGGATTAAAGCCCCTCACCAATGGAACGGTTTTTACTTCCGTTCAAAGACTGAAATAAAAATTGCAGAAGCCTTAGACCGTGCTGGCGTCCTTTTCTATCCCAATAACAAAGCTCGACTAAACCAGGCTGAAGTCAGAGTCAACAAAGAAAGTGATTTTCTCATTTTTCAGGCGGGAAAGTTTGGAATTCTCGAAGTTGATGGTAGACCCTATCATCAGACCGCAGCAGATGACCACGAACGAGATCGCCTCTTTAAACGGTATGGCATCCGAGTTATCGAGCGTTTCGATTCAAAACGATGCTGGAATGAGCCGGATAAAGTTGTCCAAGAATTCCTAGAGCTTCTCAGTCAGGCATGACAACTAAGCAAGTCCTGCTAAAAGGAGCTGGGCTTCCTGAGGAAATTTGTTTATAGGGATAGAGAGACTGTGGTGGTTAAACGACTAGGCGTTAAAAAGAGCGATCGCCCCCAGCAAAAACGCCAAGAACCCTGATTAGCTTATAGAGTGTTATTAATCATGAATAGATCGAGTTTATCTCTAAAATCTTGTTCTGCTTCAGCTTTCATTCTTTCGCATTCCATTTTGGCTCTTTCTACGTTTTGGTCAAGTACTTTTGATTTTGCTTTATCTAACAAAAATCCCACGCCATAACCTATTAAAGGAGGCAGCAATATTATCAACATTAGATCGCCTGTTGATAATGTTGCTGCCATAGTAGTACAACCCGCTAGTGAAGTAAGACAGCCAAAAGAACAACCGTTAGCAGCACTTTCAGATTTTTTATTCTCGGCTTCAGAGATAAGATTATTGGCTTTTCTCTCAACATCAGGTATAGCTTCAAGAGAAGAGCCAACCTCGCTCATAAAATTTCTCATATACAAGCGATGACTTTCTTTTGCTAAATCAAGTGACACATCTGTTAAAATCTTAATTGTTTGAAGAGTCTTGTACAAATCCGCAGCTTTCCAAGAAGTTCCACAGTTAAGGCAAGCGTTAGCGTTTCTATTATCTCCGGTGACAGCACCTACAGCACCGCCTACAACCCCAAACAATGCCCAACCTGTAACAGCACGACCCCAGTTTACATTTGTATCTGCTTTTAGGTGAATATGATCAGAGCCGCAATTAGGACAGTTAGCCATTCTAATTTTTGAGATATAAGACCATTACATTTCTCGGGTGATAGAGTTCAGATCCGGGCTAGCCTACCCAAGTTCAACCCTCCTTGCCGCTGATCGCAGATGAGTAAGCCATCTAGGCTATCGGGATGGCTGAAAATATGTGAGTTTTGGTGAGCAGGCGACCCATTGAAAATATGTGAGTTTTGGTGAGCAGGCGACCCATGACCAAGCACAACTAAAAAAAACGCGATCGCTAAATTCGTTATCAAACCAAATCATCTAACAAGTCGGTCATTTCAGCCTGATCGCGTCCCCGGTTATCGTCATAAATCATTAGCGTGTCTAACTGGCGATGGCGGCTGAGTTTCTGAACCTTGCGGACATTCCCATCGGTGGCATCCAGTGCAGCGGTAATAGCAGAGTGTCGGATGTGGTGAGGACTCATTGGTTTTTTGATGCCAGTCTTCTGGCACAACCGCGCCACAATCTTCCTCAGATTATCACCAGTGAGCCGATGTCCTGATTTAGCAAAATCGAGGGAAGTGAACAACGGGTTATCATGGGAAGCATGACCACGGGCATCGAGCCACGACGCGATCGGTGAAAAAATCTGATTATTAATAAGAAGTCTACGGGAATTCCCGCAGTCTCACACTTTTAGATTTTATAAAATAGCAATATGATTAGGTAACTATTGAACAATGAAATCATCTGAAAACGTACAATGCTATTGCTGTAAACAAATAGCGACAACGAAAGATCACATTCCTCCTAAATGCTTTTTTCCTGAAAGGAAGTATCTTCCCAGTGGTAGTCCTGATTATAGAAAAAATTTAATAACCATCCCCTCATGTTCTCAACATAATAATTTAAGGTCTAAGGATGATGAATATACAGCCGCTGTGATCGTAATGAATTCTGAGAGCAAGCTAGCATCTTCCATTTTTGAAACTAAGGGGGTTAAAACATTGCTAAGGCGTGAGGGAGTTTTAGGTAAAAGGATATTATCGAGGGCTGAAAAGGTAAAAGTTATCTCTCCAAAAAATAACATACTGATTCCCTATGAGACTTTAGCTATTCGATATGAGACAAGCCGTATTGAGCGTGTTATTGAATCCATTGCTCGTGGTCTTTATTATTATGAGTCAGAATACCATAAAAAATGGCTAAAAAGCTGTATAATTAAAAGTCCTAATTTTTTAAAAAAATATTTAAAAGAATCTGATGATTTTGATGAGCTTTCTAAAATTAACAGAGCTTTTATTGATGGAGAAAAATACCGTGAACTAGGTCTATCAAAAAAAGGTTCTCATCAAGATGTTTTCTTTTACCAAGTTATTAATACTGAATATGGAGATGCTCTCATCAGGATGGTTTTCTATGAAGATTTTATATTCTTTGCTAGTTTGACCGAAAAAGAAACCACTTTGAATCCCATCATTCTAGCGCCCTAACACGGCGAAAATATAGGGGTAGTAGATTCGTTCCATGGCAGTGCATCACCTGTCAACAAGCTCAACTTTCACTGTGAGCAGTTGGTAAAGATTATCAAGTAATTTTTCCGGTGAGGTGGAAAATAGGAGCGGAAAAATTTTTTTTGACGATTCCAATATATGACGTAGTGGGATGAAAAATTTCGCTCTTTGCCGAGCGGATTCCGGTGATTCCGCCGGAATTTCACCCGGCTGGCTTACTGAGGAAATTTGTTTATAGGTTAAGAGTCAAGTCGAGTCCAAAAGATAGCCATCGCTCCCTTTTCGGGATACTGTAAGGATTCACACGCCCTCATGGGGTGTAACAATGTACGTCACTTCAACATAATTTACGCCAATGTTGAATAAATTAAACCCCACTCTGACGAATTCTGAACTGGTGGAACTTT
>CAKZMA010001333.1 GCA_937127375.1 uncultured Coleofasciculus sp.
CTCAGTATAGAATAATTCCCTAACTTTGTCTAGGAAATTGGCGACAATTTTATGCATCCGAGTCAGCCAGCCTAGGAGTAGGACATCCATCAAACAAATAATTCAGAGCGCACAGAGCGCATGTCGGTCATCCGTGTCAACTTAAGCAACCGGGATTTACGCAGGCTTTACCGTTAAACCACTCACTATCTGTAGGGAACATGTCGTGTCCCTACCATAATGCTCGGCTACGAGTATCCTAGCCAGAGGCGAGAAACGAGGGTTTTAGAGTGCCAGAAGATAACAGCAGAATACTTGGAGGGAATTTAGCTTAACTCTTTCCCAAAACTATGGATAAACAATTCTGTTGGATGTGACAATAATATTTTTATATTTAAATCAAATGCAATCAGCATATTTTCAGATTATGTTGTAAGATTTATTCTTATCAATAATTCTTAATTTGTATATGTTTTCATCAAAGGAATTCAAGCATGGTCGTATAGGCAAATTACATCTTTCACAAATAGACAGGAAAATCTCTACGCCACATCTGTTTCCGGTAGTCAGTCTAATGACAGGCACAACAGCTAAGGGGGGAGGTTTGTGGAAGTATATACTTCAGGCAAATAAACCTCATGGTCTGATGCACCGTAACTTGCCATTAATGTCTCAAGTGCTTCATTTTTTAGACTTCATTCGCGATCGACCCCACGAGTTAACCAAGTGGCGCAATTATGGAATAAAAAAGCGTTACAATCAGGAGGTTTTGCCATCCCCCAACTATACAGCTCCTCTCTTTCTAGATTCGGGTGGTTTTAAGCTGCTTTGGAATAAAAGCGTAAATCTATCAGCCTATGGTTTATCAATCGACGATCAAAAAGGATTTCAGGTGATTCTGGATTTACAAAAAGATTTAGGAGGAGATATTGTTGCCACATTAGACTATCCTTTACCTCCAGGTTTGGCACAGAGCGAAGCGAAGGAGCGTATGCAGAAAAGTATCAACAATGCGGTAAATGCGGCTTTGTATCTACAGGATCAAGTAGACTATCAACCCTTTCTGTATGTTGCTGCTCACGGTCAAGATAGAGATAGTATGGGAAGGTATGTTAAACAGGTGTTTCAGAGGTTTGAATCTCCAGCATTGAAAGATTACCCGTTTGGTTTAGCTATCGGGTCATTAGTGCCTCTGCGAGGCGGTCATAAATATTATGCGATTGTTAATCTTCTATTGGGTTGCATCGAAAGTATTCCAGTGAATCGGCGACATGAAATTCCGATCCACGTTTTTGGCGTGACGGGCAATATTGTACCGATTCTCGCTTATCTGGGAGTGGATAGCTTTGATTCTAGTACTTATGTTCAAGAAACTCGAAGTCTGAGCTACATTGATCCTAGAACTGGGCGTTTCTTGCCTGTACTAGAGATGGAACAGTTAATTTGTGATTGCCCGGTGTGTCAACAGCTCATAACAGAGAAGATAAATCTTGAGGAAATACAAGAAGCATTGACATCTGAAATTCGCGGTCGTCCTCAGCCGAGTGGTCGCTACAAAAGCGAATATTATGGGTATATTGCATTGCACAATTTGGAGATGGATTTCCGAATTGTCGAACAAACTAAGAAAGCGATAGAAGCCGATATCTTGCAAGAGTATCTTATCGAACATACACAGAAGTTTACTCAACTGCGACCTGTCTTGGATGCGATCGCGCAAGAAGATGAGAGTTTGCGCGTCAGGTTATCCCGCACCTTAATCTCGATGCCTCAAAAGTCTCAACCTAACCGAGATGAACGGATTGTGTCTCTGAATTACACACCGGATGACTTCGATATTCTGAAAAATGGTTATCAGCCGTCTCAAGACAAGCGGGTGTTACTGATTATCCCTTGTTCAGGTGGTAAGCCCTATTCTAAATCCCGTTCCCATCGTTTGATTGCTGAACGCCTTGAACAAGGTTTGGGTGAGAAGACGAAACTGATTCAAAAAGTGACACTTTCTGGACTCTATGGTATTGTCCCCGAAGAATACGAGCTGGAAGACGCGATTCTAGGTTATGACTTTCGCTTAGAGCGTTTCAATAGGGAGCAGATTACCTTGGTGACCAATCGTCTAGTGACGTTCTTGGAACGTTACAGTAAATATGATGCTTATATCGGTTATGCTACCAGTAGTGCCTATCGTGCTGTATTAGAGCAGGCAGCTAAAAAGGTTTCCTGTTTGCAGGTACTTCCGGTTAAACCCAAGACTCGCCGACTGACGGAGTTTTTCCGCCGGGAAAATATAGCTGAGTTAGTGGAGCGGGTTAGCGCTATCTTGGATAGTGGGGAATAATCAAATCTAGACTTCACACCTGAGTGATCTATGTCTTATCGTGATCTTCGTCTTCTGCTTGAGAGTCTCTTCGCTAGGTTGAATGCGGCAAATGCTGTTCCCCATCCAGATGAGATTTGGGCAGACTACGATCAAGACATTCACCCCCTACTGGAGCTTAACGGTATCACAGATAAGTTCACCGATCTGGGTAATGGGATTCAGCTTCCTAAAGCAATAGAAGCAGCACGACTATTACAGAATCTACGTCAACGCTTTGATACAGATGGAAGAGCAAATCCAGTAGGGGGGCGTATTCGAGCAGCCGTTGTTGAGAAACAGCGTCCCACGCGAAATGTAGATAGAGCTACAATTCAAGCTACAGGTGACGACATTGGCAACATTGTTAGATTAACTCCTGACTCATTTACCCACTTTTCCAGATTTCAGGTAGAAGGCTGGCAAAGGGTATTGAATACGATTCATAACCGCGAGGGGATAGTTGTCGTTGCTCCAACAGGAAGCGGCAAAACAGAAGTATTCTTAATGCCCCTCATTTATGCGATCGCTCAATCAATCCGTCAAAATCCTAAGCATCCCCATCGCTTTATTACCCTTTATCCGCGAGTTGCTCTGCTTAAGGATCAGTTGGCTCGCATTTTCCGTTATGTTCACCGTGCCGAGCAAGAATTTCTAACAACAGGACAACTGTCTCTATTGAGTAGTCAAACCATTGAGCAGGGAATTATTATTGGTTTCCAATTTGGTGGAATTTGCGCTGAGGCTAAAGACACTCTGGATAATCGGGATATCTTTGAGGAAGACGGTACATTCAAAATAGTCGATCAATGTCCAATTTGTCATCAAGGTCAACTTAAAGTTGACCGGGATCGCAGGAGTAGTCGTTACCATTCGAGAAATGTACCCAGTGGCGTTACTTTACTTTATTGCGATAACCCGACTTGTGGAAATGGTTCTGAGTTTTGCATATCCCTTGCCAAAAATGATCATGCAAGAACTTGTCCTCATATTTTAGTCACGACTGCCGAATCGTTAGATCGCCTTTATCTTAATCCAAAACCGAATTTTGAAAATTATCTACGACAGCTAACAGGTGTTATTTTTGATGAAGTCCATTTATACTATTCAATTTATGGAGTTCATATTCATAATCTCGTTAATCGTCTTGAAGAATGGCAGAATGGTCATCGCCTAGCAAAAATTGCCTCTAGTGCTACAGTTTCAGCTCCACAGCGTTTCGCGGCTAATTTTTTCTATGGGGAACCCAATCATCCTGTACTTGTTCATGATGCTGGTGCAAAAGATAGGGAAGAACAATTTATATATGAACAAGAACCTGCTGGTTTAGAAGTCCTTTACTTTTTGCAATCACCAGAAGGAAGAACTAACGCTGGGGCTGCGCCCACTTTAATTCAGAGTGTTATGGCAATGGGGCATGGTGTTTTAGGTAATAATAACCGTGCCATTGTTTTTTCTGATTCCCTCGATATGGCGGGAAGATTAACAGCACAGATTCAGGATGCAGAGGAAAATAAACGTCTCTGGGAATTTCGCACTATTTCTGATGCTATTCGTTTCCGAAATATAACCTGTCCGGGGACTCCTCCTCGTGAATGTCCCATTTATTTAGCGGGTGAATGCTGGCGAGGTATTATTGGAGAACCTAAATGAGGGGCTAGTATTACATACAGCCTCTCACCTATTGCATAGAGCGATCGCGGCTATCAGTGGTGTTAATGAGCAAGAACTTGAATACTCCTATAATGAAGCTACTCCAGATAATCCTCCAGAAGTCGTGGTTTGGGAACGCTACGAAGGTGGCGCCGGGGTTTCAGAAGTCTTTGAAAATACTTTGCGGACTAACCCTGTAGCCGTTTATCAGGAACTCTTAGGTTCTATTCTTTGCCCGATAGATTTAGCGGAAAGTTCCACCTGGACATCGGTTGAACAATTACGCGCTGAACTTGCTCAACGTTGGTGTTTACCCGAAGACAATGAACTAATCATTAGAGTTGTAGAGGAAGCTGAGGCAGAACGTCAAGTTCAAATTCAACAACAAGAACAAGGGGAAGAAGAGCGAATGATGTGCCAACCGCCTCAAGGACACGATGGTTGTCCCGCCTGCATTCACACAACTTACTGTACAGAACGCGATAACCAAAACTTGAGTGTTAGCCGTATGGTTGGTGAAGCTATCCTATGCTGTTTTGTGCAACAGGTAAGTAGGGAAGAGCAGGAGGTTTTGAGTAATCAAGCTATTGTGCAGGGTTTCAAGCAATCTCATATCCTCTCTGCCAATCCTGAACAGGGACTATACGATGTTATGATTTTTTAGGTCTGTACTAGAATTAATTACTCACAATTAGTAAAAACAAAAATACCATGTCTTCCTTGGAAAAAATTATAGACGATAAGATTGGTGAAGTTCGTACTGAATCTCTTGATTTAAGCTTTGGTGAAATTGTTAATTTGCACTCTGAAAAAGAGCTAGTAATCCAACCCGAATACCAGCGTCTTTTTCGGTGGTCTGATGAGCAAAAATCACGCCTCATAGAATCTATATTATTGGAATTACCTATTCCTCAAATATTTGTTATTGAAAGAGAAAGTGGTGTACTTGAGTT
>CAKZMA010001334.1 GCA_937127375.1 uncultured Coleofasciculus sp.
CCACTACCATTTCAGCTACTCCCGCCCATTTGGAGCAAAGGATTGGTTTCCCAAATGCCATTGCTTCTAACACCACCATCCCCCAAATATCTTCTAACGTTGAAAACACGAAAACATCAGCTTGATGGAAGTAATCACCTAACTTACCATATTCTACCCATCCAGCCCAATAAACGCGATCGCTTAAATCCTGGTTTTTAACAAACTCCTTAAGTTCCTTTCCTTGAGGTCCGTCTCCAACAATCAACAAGGTGTAGTCTTGATATCCTTGCTTTTGTAGTATGTTGCAAGCTTCTAGTAGAAAACGAAGTCCTTTTCTGACCTGTACTACACCACTAAACATAAAGATAGGGTGCTGTAATTGAGGCAGATTTAACTTGGCTTCTTCTACCTGTCCTAATAATGCCTTCGGGTTGGGTACCTGATATGGCTGGGCAAAGACGCAATTTTCTCTAGCACCCAGCACCCCCGTCAAATAAGCTTTTCCTCCTTGCGAATTGGTAATCAATGCATCTGCAATCTGCACGATTATTCGTCGATATAATAAATGAAGCTTTGAGTTACGACGATCAATAATTGGAGAACTGCCATCATAGGCAATAATCAATTTCCATCTGCCCAATGGTTTGAACAGAACAGCTAAGAGTGTCCATACAGAAAAAGAATGAGCAAAAACAATATGAGGTTTATAGTTGAGAAGATAACCGACAATTTTCGGAGAGACATAGGAGAAACCGCCGCTATACCCTACCTGTGAAGGTGCGGTTTTGACGAATTTCGTTTCCCCTACAACTTCAATAGTAAATGACTCTTCAAATCCAGGTGTGAAGCCGGACCAATGACCGGTGTAAACAGTCGTTTGCTTAAATCTTTTCGTGAATTCGCTCAAAACCGGTTGCCAATAGGCTGCCCGTTCCATTGTGGGAAGTAGCCAAGCTACACGACATTCATTAATAGTCTTCACTTAAATACACCTCAGATGATCTAGTGGTAAGAAATTGGATTGATTATTCTATTAAAATTCTATTTTTTAGAAATTCCCCTTCATTTTATATTTTATGAGCGTTTACGCTTCTCATTACCGAGCTTACAACTAACCTTATATAAGGTAGCACCCAGTAGAAGAGCCATAACCAACCTGCATGACGCTGGCAAAATATTTTTGACTCTCTGGGGGGTAAACCCTTTTTATCGGTAACGGCTTGCCATCGCTGCCTCAGGGTAAACTTTGGATCATGCCACGGATGTCCTTGGGGTGGGTTGGTCTGACATTTTCCAGCATATCCGGGTGCTACCCAAACACTACATCCTTGACGTTGCGCCCGCAAGCCATAGTCAGTGTCGCCGATGCTATGGCTAAAGGCAGGATCTAAGTTTCCTAGGATTTGAACAACGATACGAGGGATCAATACACAGTTCCCATTTAGCGTTTCCGCCTGTTGAGGTTCTCTACTGGGTTCTAATTTACGATATTTAAAGGGATGCCATCGAGTACTCCGCACTACTCCCCCATAAGTCAGTTTACCTGTGTCTGGATGGTGGGTGGAACCCACAATAATGGCTTTATCATGCCCTTGTTTGGCTAGGTTGTGAGAGGTTGTCCAAAGGGAAGATAGCGCATCGGGATAAAGTAGGGTGTCATCGTTGAGCCAGAGGTAGTAGTCGTAGTCATATTTCATCGCCTCAGCGAAGGCTTTACGCATTCCCTGGTTCCAATAGAGGTTACCATTGCCTAGGAGAATCTTGACCTGAGGATAGCCTTGCTGTAGGGCTTCGGCAGTGCCGTCAGTACTACCATCATCGACTAAGTAGGCATCTAGTTTGACTTCACTGGGCAGTATTTGTTTGTATAACGCATCCAGACAGGCTAATGTCTTTGGCTTGCGATTATGACAGGTCATTAGTATGGCCATGCGATCGCGGTTCATTGCTCACCTAGCCTGTAGAGGTATTGTTTCTTTTCTCTCATAGAGAATAAAAGCCCTATTATTTTAATACAAAAGATGTAACCTCCTCGAGAAACTTGGCGGCAGCTTCTGGAGTGTGGGGGGCAATAATCTCCTGTGATTTCTGACCCATTGAAAGAATCAAATCTGGCTGGTCAATAAAACGGCGCATTAATGTAGCCAGTTCTTCAGGACTATAGGGATCAAAGATATAACCATTTTCTCCTTCTGTAACCATTTCCTTTGCGCCTGCCCATTTAGAACATAGAATTGGTTTGCCACATGCCATAGCCTCCAGCAAGACCATGCCCCAAATATCTTCTAACGTGGGAAAAACAAAAACATCGGCACAGCGAAAGTATGTACCCAGTTGACTATATTCAACCCATCCCGCCCAATGAACATATTCTTCTAAATGATTTTTTTCAACAAATAGTTTTAATTCATCCTTTTGCGGTCCATCACCTGCCACGACTAACGTGTAATTGTGATAACCATTTATCCGTAGATGATTGCATGCCTCTAGTAAAAAATGTAGTCCTTTTCGAGGATGTAAAACTCCTACACATAAAAAAATCGGTCGTTTGAATTGAGAAACATCTAGATTGTCGTCTTCAGATATTCCTGATAATGCCTGAGAGGTAGGCACTTCATAATATTTAGTAAAAACACAATCTTCTTTGACTCCTAAAACCTCAGTTAAATAATTATTTCCAGCTTGTGAATTTGTGATAAATGCATCTGCTAACTGACTCATTAGTCGTCTATAGAACAAACGCAGTGGTGAATCTCGATAATCTATATTTGGTGAACTTCCATTGTAAATAATAACCACTCGCCATCTGCCTAGAGGTTTCAATAAAAGTGCCAATAAAGTCCAAAGTGAGAAAGCAACAGCAAAGATTACTTGAGGTTTGAATTGCAACAGATAAACAACAATTTTCGGAGATACATAGGAGAACCCTCTAGAGTAACCCATCGTAGTTGGGGTCGTTTTAACAAACTTAGTCTCTCCTACAACTTCAACGTTAAATTTCTCTTCAAATCCTGTAATAAATCCGGGCCAATTTCCTGTGTAAACCCTTGTATTCGGAAACCGCTTTGTAAATTCACTCAAGACAGGTTGCCAGTAAAAACCCCGTCCCATTGATATAAATAGCCAAGCAATACGACAATTATTAATATTTATCATTAAAGACACCGTTAGTTTTTAAAGCAATTGATTTTCTTGTTAAGATATCAGCGACCCAAACAATCATGATCTATTTTTTTGTTGGCTTTCCAAACATCCAGAGCCGAATTAGTCGTCGGTATGGAAGTAACCAGTAAATCAGCCAGAATAGACCCCCATGCCTCCTGGTAAACACCTTCCATTCTTTAAAAGGAATCAGCGTTAAGTCTTGGAGTGCTAATCCTTTGGGTTGATTCATGCTCTTTAATTGTGCATCCACAGGTTGATCAACATTTGAACAGCGGCCACGAGAGGGGTTTGACGAACAAGTTCCCACATATCCTGAGGCTATCCAAATCCTACATCCTTGGTTACGAGCTCGTAAACCATAATCATAGTCTCCTGCGTAATGACTCAGGGCTGAGTCTAAATTACCCACAATTTGCACAACCTGTCGAGGAATAAGCACACAGTTACCGTTCATAGTGTCACAACGCTGGATTGTTGTCTGAGGTTTGAGCTTACGAAAGTGGAAGGGATGCCACCAATGTCCTTGAATTACGCCACTGTAGGTTAGCTCTCCTGTTTCAGGATCTTGAGTAGACCCAACGACGATTGAGCAAGTCTCCCCTTGTTCAATCAACTGGTAAGATGTTTCTAACAAAGTTATCAGCGCTTTAGGGTAGAGCTGCGTATCATCATTGAGCCAGAGATAATAGTCGTAGTCTTCCTTGATCGCTTCAGCAAAAGCCAATCGCATACCTCCGTTCCAAAACAATTTACCATCTCCTTGAACAACTTTCACTTGAGGATATGTCTGATACACGGCTGACGCTGTGCCGTCAGTACTGCCATCATCGACCAAATATACATCGGCTGTTACCTGAGCCGGAAGTGCTTGCTTATACAATGCCGCCAGACAAGTCAAGGTGTTAGATTTCCGGTTATGACAGGTCATCAGTACGGCAAGACGTTGGCGATTCATGGGTTTACCCCACTTAAAAACAACTTGCTCTTTTTTAGTCAAAAAAGCTATAAACTATCGACATGGTTAAGATAAACTATAAAATTTGGCTTCAACCATGATTCCCAAGATTTTACACCAGACCTGGAAAAATAACGAGCTATCCCCTTTCTTTGCTGAACTGCAAACTCGTTTGCGATCGCTGCATCCTGATTGGGAGTATCGCCTCTGGACAGATGAGGATAATCGTGCTTTGGTGGCACAGTCTTATCCCGATATGCTGTCGCTGTATGATGCGTTACCCAAAAATGTGATGCGGGCAGATGTGATCCGATATCTAATTCTGGACAACGTTGGTGGTGTTTACTGTGACTTAGATTACGAAGTGGTGCGTCCTCTAGATGAGATGGTTCAAACCTGTGATCTTCTCTTGCCCCTGTCGCGGGAGAAACGGCTGGGTCATCCTGAAGATACATTGGGTAACTGCGTGTTAGGTTCAGTGCCAAATCATTTGTTCTGGCAAGACGTGATCACTGACTTGAAAACTAACCCGCCACTCACCATTAAACAGCAGCATGAGGTAGAAATGGGGACAGGCCCAGCATTTCTGACCCGAGTCTATTTCGCCTCCCCCGAGAAATATGCTGCTAATACACCACCGAGAGAACAGTTTCATCCACCCAGCGATTTGGCTGATGATCCGAACTATCACGATGCTCTCCGTTCTCTCGGTAGCTATGGACTCCACCACTGTAGCGGAACCTGGCGGACATTTGGCAACAGCCGGATGTCGAGATTGATGGCTAAGCTAAAAAAAAGAGTTAAAGCATTGGTTAAATAAGGGGAGAGTATCCAAATTTTGCACGTTAGCTCTTTTTTGAGGGCTGAAACCCTTGAAATACCGTTTTTTGAGGTGATGTTGTTTCCAAAATGGTATGCTCCCAATAAGCGAGAATGGGCGATGGGATGAATTACAGGATGGTTGAAGATGTTTACCTGTTCAAGCTATCCAGCCCGACTGGATGCTTGTACAATATCGTCGTAAAGTTTTATATAGTTTCGGCATTGAATCTCTAGGGTAAACTCTTGCTCAAACTTCTCTCTGGCTCGATGGGAGAGAGCTTGTCTACGTTGTTCATCTTGCAGCACCCAAGTAATTCCGTGGGCTAATTCCTCGCTATCGTAGGGTTGAACTAAATAGCCATTCTGCTGGTGTTCAATCATATCAGGGATACCACCAATATTGAAAGCAACACAAGGGGTTCCACAGGCGATCGCTTCCATGATCGTATTGGGCAGGTTATCCTGAACAGAGGGGGCAACAAAGACATCGGCAGCAGAATAAACGAGGGCAAGGGAGAGAGTATCTCGGAGTTGACCCAAGTAATGCGCCTTTAAACCAAAGTCAGGCTGAAGATTTGGTGCAGATGAGCCAAAAACCACCAATTCGGTTTTATCTTGGAATTGAGAGTGACTGAAATGTTTCAAGGCGGGTTGAAGCAGATGAAATCCTTTTCTCTTGTCGCTAGTTGCACCCATGGAGCCAAAGAGGATAAGTTGCTTATCTTGGGGCAGTTTAAGCAGTTCCCGTGCTAAACGTTGATCCCTAGGCTTATACTCTTCGGGATCAAGTCCATTGGGAATCACCTCGACTCGCCGCTCTTGGAATAGGGAACTAGAATTGGCGCACTTGGCTAACCAGTGGCTCGGTGTCACTAGAGTCAGATTTATATTTTTCCATGCTTTGGCTTTACGCTGCCATACCCAGCGCGATATATCCCAATCGTTGTTGCTTTTCAGGATAGGACAATTACCGCAAGAGTTGGTATAGCGCTGGCAATCCTGGTTATAATGACACCCGCCGGTAAATGCCCACATATCATGGAGTGTCCAGACGATGGGTTGCTTCAACTTAGCTAGGGTTTCAATTCTTAAGAAGCCACCACAAGCCCAATGTAGGTTAAGGATATCAGGAGTTAGTTGAGCAACTTTAGGTGCGATCCCATCAGGGAGCCACTCTAGAGACAGAGAAAGTCTAGTGATATCGCAACCTGGATAAAACCGTAAGGGTAAGCAGTCTAACGTCGGTTTCAAGATACCCAAAGCCTTACTGAAATTGGATTTGGGAGCAAATACGGTTCTATCATCACTCGATTTCTTTCCCACTAGCATTTGCGATGTGACACCAAGATGCTGGAGTCCCTGGTGGAGGCGGTAAGCTGCAATCGCAGCGCCACCACTAATGTCAGATGTACTCAGATGTAAAACCTGCATTTAATAAAACCGATAAAGAGGTTTAAAGTATCTTGCGTATTGTAATATGATCCTAGCCGATCAGATGAAGATGATACCATGACTCAACTTTTGACAACTAGCTTAAAGACACTCATCAGGAGAATTATCCGTAGTCATCGAATATCTAAATTTGTCCTTAGATATTTCAAAACAGACTTATTGACTCGATTAAGAGTATACAATACTCTCAATCTAAAAAAGATAGGATCAGATTATGGCGGGTGGATTGTACCAATCGACCTGATCAATAATGAGTCTATTTGTTATTGTGTCGGCGTTGGTGAAGATATTACCTTTGATCTGGGTCTTATCGAGCATTTTAATTGTAGTGTGTATGCATTTGATCCAACACCAATATCTAAGCTGTATGTCCAGAAACATACTAAAGATGTGTTAAAATTTCATTTTTTTGATGTAGGATTATGGGATACAGAGGCAGTTTTAAAATTCTATGCTCCATCCAATCCTAAATATGTATCTCATTCAATCCTAAATTTACAAAAGACCCAAGATTTCTTTGAAGCCCCCTGTAAGCGCTTATCTACCCTAATGAAAGAAAATGATCATAAAAGACTAGATTTGCTAAAACTGGATATTGAGGGGGCAGAATACAAAGTTATTGATTCAATCATAGAAGCTCAACTGGATATTGGAATAATCTGTGTTGAGTATGATGAAGCTGGCAACCCCCTTGATGAGGATTATTTAAAACGAATAAAACAATCTGTGTTAAAGCTTGTTAATTTTGGCTATACTTTAGTAGCGGTTGAATCCGCCTGTAATTACACACTCGTCAAAAAAGTGTTACTCCGAGTTGCTCATAATTAGTTTTTGACGTTAAAGGGAACCTTTTTAATTGACAAAAGTGTGCCTTTCAAGTTTGAAAACGCCATTTTTTATCCTACTCACAACAACATTGCAACATCCGATGATATTTTTCAGCAATTATGGGCAAAGCATAGCGGCATTCGACATATTTACGCGCTCTTTTTCCTATTTTCCATCTTTCTTGCTCAGAATCCAGAAGGTGGAGAATGGCTTCGCGTAATTGAATGATGTTCCGTTGTTCCACAAAAGTAGCGACATTTTTTTCTCGGATAGCAAAGGAAATACCACCACAACTCGTTAGCACACAGGGTAAACCGCAAGACATCGCTTCTAGATTAACCACACCAAAATATTCTTCCCATGACCTAATACTTACAGCATGATTGACAAAGACATCTACACCTCCTAGAATATCCGGAATTTCCAAATGGGGAACTGAATTGAGAAAAATGATTTGCTCACTCAATCCACGTTCTTTGACTTCGTTTTCTAGGAAAGATCGCATCGAACCTGAACCCAACAATTGCAGTTGCAGGTTACTGCGCGATCGCAACAAAGGCGCCATCGCCTCCAAAATATAAAGTAGCCCCTTTTCTGGCACTATTCTGGATATAACCAATACCCGGAGTATACCATCTTGCTCTGACTGTTTCGGTTTGGGTATAAACCCTTGAGTATCAACAGGATGTCCGATAATCCTAAACTTAGGAGCAATCACTTGATCAAATAGCCCTAGCTCTTGAAACCGCTCCATACACTTGGGAACAGTAACTATAATTCCTGTGGTTTGATAAAGGGCTTTTCTAATCCAAAATCGCCGTTTTAACTGCCAAATCAAGTCTTGAGGGTTCTTTGCAAACGTGAGAGAGGCGTCAAACCAAACTGGCTTTTTCAGCCGCTCGGCTATTTTAATGGCGAATAACCCTTGGGGATAGATAGTGGGATCAACCGTTAAGATTCCATCAGCCTGAGCAAAAATTGGCTCAAGAGTTTTGTGAATCTCCCATAACTTGGGAATTCCTAACCTGTGGAAACTGGACATCCAAGCTGTTCGCGGAATAGAAATAATCTTAAAGGCTGGCTCATCATACTGATCCACTTTTGACTTAACGATAGTGAACTGATAGCCATAATGCTCCTGAAGATACTTGTAAATTGAGGCTTGAGCCTCAAACGCCGTATTATTGCCAATAACGCCTGGGCGAAATGATACCAGCTTAATCATAACTTAATCCCTATGGGGACACTCGATGTATAGATAAGTCGAATTTTAACATAGCTCAATTTCGAGGTATGTGAGGTATGTCGTTGGGACTTTAGAACCCACGTTTATTCTCAAAGCTTACTACAAACTTAGCTATATCAACACTATTCAATCTCGGCTGAATGGCTATCTGAACCATGAAGCATTTGTTCTTCCACGACAACCTCTTGGTAGGTTCCCGACTTGACGATACGACCTTGCTCAAGCACGTAAACCCAATCACAATGTTCAATAGTAGAAAGACGGTGAGCAATGATAATCATAGTTTTAGTTCCAGTTAACGACTTAATCGCTTCAGTGACTAAAGTTTCTGTTTCCGAATCCAACGCTGATGTTGCTTCATCCATGACTAAAATTTCCCGTTCATGGTAGAGCGCCCGGGCAATTCCCACCCGTTGGCGTTGTCCACCGGACAACCGTACCCCTCGTTCTCCCAGTACCGTCTTAATCCCATTGGGCAATTGCTGTACGAGTTCTTCTAACTGCGCCGCTTGAATGGCATGATTTAATCGGTCTAGATCAATTAAATCATCGGGAACACCAAAAGCAATATTGCGTTCTAGGGTATCATCGATGAGAAAAATAGACTGGGGAATATAACCCACCAAGTTTTGCCAGGAACGCAAGTCACTATAGATAGAGTGATCGTCTACTTGAATATCACCACTCTCTGGTATAAGCAGACCTAAAATCACATCCACTAACGTAGTTTTACCCGCTCCCGATTTCCCAATAAACGCAATCGATTTTCCTTTGGGTAAAGTTAAGGAAATCTGAGCAAGAGCAGGGTTTGTCGTCTCCGGATAACAATAAGTCACTTGGTCCAAGACAACTTCCTTTACAAAAGGCATCGCTTGGTAGTTATTCGGTTTAGACATTAATGAACGACCGACTTTTGATGAAAATGAGAACTCGCTGGAGCGGAGTTGCTCAATTTCTTTCAATTCCGAATAGAGCCGATTCAGGGTATAGCTGGAGTTGCGTAGCTTGCCAATCGTAATCATAAACTGACTGAACGATGGAATTAATCGAATTGAAGCGACAACAAAAATACTCAGGATTGAAGTTAAGTTGTCAGACTCGTTTAAAATCACAAAAACAGAAGTAAACCCAATGATAAATGTAATAAAAATTACTTCCATTAAAATCCGGGGAACAAGTTGAAATGTATTGTAGGCACTATTTACATCACTGAATCGTTGCGCTTGTTCATCCATCTGATCTTGAAAGTAATCTTCACACCCAATAATTCGTGTTTCCTTAAATCCACCTAATGCGTGATTGAGAATACGAATCGCACTTGCTCTTGACTGAGATGATTCTTTGCCAAAATAGGCAAGTTTAACTCTAAATTTGTTATAGAATAGTAATGCTAATAAAAGCAATACTGATATAGTTGTTGTTGCTAAAATATTGGTATAAAACAACAGAGTAACGACAAAAACAATAATGCAAAATTCCGAAGTTCCTTTTAACAAGGAAATCATGATGTCATTGCAAAAATTGTTAACTTCGTGAAATGAGTTATGTAGCAAATTTGCTGTATTCGCTTTCAAGTAAAAAATATAAGGAGCTGACAAATAAGCATTCATTAATCTTAGTCTTAATCGCTTGAGTTGCTGATAACTGAACTTGTATATATATTTTTGGATATACCAAGATAGCGCTAGTTTCGCATAAAACAGAATGGCGACAAATAGTCCTAAGCCCACAATAAACTCTTGAACAGAATCTGCTGCTGACAGGTTATAAATTTGTGATAACCAAGCATTCTGCTGAATTGACTCAGGTTTAGTCGCCAAGCTAGTAAAGGGTCCAATCAGTCCTATGCTCAGGGTATCGAGTAAGGGAGTGAATAAAAATAATAGCAGGAGAGGGATCAATCTTTTTTTATTTGTGGGCAGAACGTATAAAAACTTTGATAGATAATTACTCATGGGCTAAAATCCTCTTGGGATACGTCACGCAATCACTACTGGGCATAGTTAGCTGGCAATTTGCTTTAGACTAAATATCTCTGACTTCTAGTAGGTTCGTAGTTGCGCTTTAGCGCTATGGAAGCTCGCATCGCCCACTACAAACCCTTAAGTCGAATGGCACTAACTTAAGCATTTTGAAATCGCCGAAATCAGTGATATACCGTAGGGGGCACTTCCCACCAGCCTTAAGTCAGTACCATTTCCCTTGAGCCAGTGCCATTCACTTTAGACTTGGTTTCGGTAAAATCAATCATTATATAGTGTTTACAGATGATTTGTGTACAGCCAAAGCACTGAAAGCCTTATTGGGTAAGGGTTGCTTGTTTACATCTTCAATGAAAACGCTATAAGCTGTCATGCATTTAAATGGGGAATGGGTAGTGAGCAAGATGCTCACACTACAAGAATTTTGCACTTCTTGATTTTAAGGTTTAAATGCCGAATAGCTCATCAGAGATATTAGCCTATGATAGGATTAAAATGACGTGTTGGCTAGTTCTATCTCTGAAGCGCTTATTTTGGGCTCACCGCAACCAGGCGCAACCAGCCTTAAGTCAGTACCATTCGAGTGTAGTGTGAGTCTGATGAAGTAAATTTAATGTAGTCCCAAGCCTGGGTTCCCTACATTTGGGTATACCTCACTTTTTTGGGAACCACTATTGTAATAAATTCTATATCTTGGCCGAATTCATTGTTAAAATTTGTTAAATTAATTGCTCAGGAGAATCTACCCCCTTATGCAACCTAAGATAAAAGTTGGATTTTATCTACAAAATCAAGGTTATCCTAATGCTGATTTAAGGAGTCCAGAACAAGGAAATCCCGGAATTGGTGGAACTCAGTTTACCACATTGGCAACAGCCTATTACCTAAATCAATTTTACCCCGATCAGGTCGATGTATTGATCCTGGTAAATAATCTGGCATTGTTTCCAGAATCATTACGTGTATGTCAAGCTAAATCTCTAGTAGACGCAGCGATAACAAGTGAAAAACAAGGCTGTAATATTTTTGTGTTTAAGTCTGCCAGTGGAGATGATAAAATATACAATCAGCTTCGCAAACTTAAAATAAAAGCTATAGCTCGCTCTAATAATACACCGGATAGGAACGGATTAAACCAAATTGCTGCTTGCCCCCAAGTTAAAGCCCATGTCTGTGTAGGGCAAGAACAGCTTGACTTATTGCGTGACCATCAAGTGTTTACAAAATCAATTCGTATTTTTAATCCGTTTAATATTCAAGAATTTGTTCCGACAAAAAATATACACAAAGACGGGAATACAGTTGTTTTTTTAGGAAACATTATTTATTCAAAGGGATTTCATTACCTGGCTCGAGTTTGGAAAAAAATCCTCAAAGTCAGACCAGACGCTAAACTGATTGTCATTGGCAGTGGTCAACTTTATGATCGCAATCAAATCCTGGGAAAATGGGGAGTCGCGGAAGAAACCTATGAAGCCCAGTGGATACGTCCTTTTCTATCTGATGAAAAGGGCAACTTACTTGATTCCGTACATTTTGTTGGGTTACTGGGCGAAGAAAAAATTGAAATTTTGCAAAATGCTGATGTGGGTGTGGTTAATCCATCAGGTGCTACAGAAACCTTTTGTACAGCAGCTGTGGAGTTCCAATCTTGTGGAACCCCTGTTGTTTCTGCGGCTAAAGGTGGACTTCTTGACACTGTGGTTCATGGCGAGACTGGACTCTTAGGAAACAATGATAGAGATCTAGTGAGAAATATTTTATACCTCTTAAATAACCCCTCAGTCGCTCAACAATTTGGTCAAAACGGAATCAAATTTGTCCAAGAAAAATTTGACCATCGTGAAAATGCCAGACAGTGGTTAGCGTTATTCATGGATATTTGTCAAAATAAACCTCCCCAGCCACAACCCATGAAAGACAATTATATGTACAATGCTAAAGTTATTCGTGAAAGTATGCGAATCTTAAAGGAATGGATGCCTTGGCTTCATCGAGTTCCCGCGTTGATTGAAATCAAACCCTTGCTAAAAGGCTATATTAAGCAATTCAAGTCTGGTCAAAAAAAATTCTGATTTCCTCTTTCATACAGCAGATTTCAGGTTGATCAAGTTTGAGATCTGTATACCTCCCTTACACCAAACTGTAGAGACGTGCCATGGCACGTCTCTACAATCTGGGCATAACAGATACAGCACTTTTCAAGTAAGTGATATCATGTCCTATGGATTGCCCATAATTGCAATGCTGCAATAACAGGGGTTTCAGGCATTTTTATTAGGGGTGTTTGACCGGACATGATATAACATGGTTATTAATTAAGGGTAAAAACTATCGCATTTGATAGGGGCGGGTTTAGTCGCATCTGGGTTAACACAGAAAGGATAGTAGTAAAACCCGCCCCTACACTCTCTCACTTAAAACTGTATGCTGTGAAAAGTCAGACTAAAGCATCTCTCCCAATTCTGACGCTCGTATTGGCTTGTTGTACTAGGTAAAACTTTCCGGAGACGGCTGCTGATTAAACATTTTAGATCGTTCTTTGTTATGGACATTCATCTCATGCAAGTCGATTGCCACGCGAACAACCACAAAGATGTAATAACACCAAAAGTCATGAAAGTCTACGATACGATTGTTCGTCAACGCAGGCATAATTAAGTACATTATAAACAGAAACGGTAATACAGATTCAGGCTGCTTACTCTGATTCATATAGAGAATAGCGCTAGCGATTGTTTTTAAGTAAGAGAGCAAAAATAAGACCAATCCAATTATGCCTAAATCTAACAGAATTTCCATAAAACCATTGTGAGCATTCGGCACTTTGTACCCATTGGGCATGATTACAAGCCCTGAATCATTCAACCCTCGCCAGGGTTGCCAAAAACTGTAATAGCCATAGCCTAACCACAAATGAGATTTGATTTTTTTCTCCCAGAGCAACTCCCAAATTGGTCTACGACCCGTAAATGTCATATCTTTGCCCAGAATATCAACAACGATTGTTTCTAAATTTTCTGTGAGCAAGATAGTAGCAATACTAAATAAAATAAGAAAAAGCACAACTGCCACAAATCCCCATTGTGGCGGTAACTTTTTAACAAACTGGAGGTAAATTAAAAA
>CAKZMA010001335.1 GCA_937127375.1 uncultured Coleofasciculus sp.
CCCCGGTGTCACCCCCCAAAGAGAAGTTAGCCACGATAAACACCAAGATTACTCGCGCTCAACAACAGTGGTTAACCGATACCGCCCGAACAGTTAGGGAAAATAACTCAGACCCAGTACCGCCATCAGAACGGGTATTCCCTCAGCACCTCATCGGCGTGGCAGTTGAGTTACTACAAAAGGCTGAGGTGGACTGGAGCCAGGTGCGGAATGTGGAGGAGCTGCGGAATCAGTTAAACCTTTAAACCTTTAATCGTCTAATACGTTTAGATGAAAGGGAAATAAGCCGTGATACGTGCTTTGCACACGAAGAGCGATCGCTCTCAAGACCAGAGGTGGAAGCCGCCGCAGTCAGGTCGCTTCGCTAAACAGTAGCCTTATCACCAAGATTTTTTCAGGATAAAGTGATGGATAAACCTAAAAGAAGACGACGAATCAAGTCAGTTGCAGATGAACTGGTCTATAAGTCACGAGAAGCTGCATTAGCTGCCGTTCAAATATTCAACAATCCACAAATTAATTTTAAGTCTGAAATATTCATAGTAATCATTATTATTGCCTGGACATATCTTTTACACGCTTACTTTCGGAAAAACAAAATTGAATATCGTTATTATAATCAAAAAGGACAGCGAAAATATTTTGCTAAAACTAAAGCTGGAGCTTACAAACACTGGGAATTAGAACGTTGTCTTAATGACCCTAAGAGTCCTATAGATAAAGATACTGCGAATAATTTGAGGTTTTTGATAGGTTTACGCCATGAAATTGAACATCAAATGACAAATAAAATAGATGACTATGTTAGTGCCAAATTTCAAGCTTGCTGCTTAAATTTTAACCATTATATTAAAAAACTTTTTGGTGATCATTATGGAATTGATAAATATTTAGCGTTGAGTCTTCAGTTGTCATCAATTAGTGAAGAACAATCCGATGAACTTGCAAAGATAGATGAACTACCTAAAAACATCAAAAGGTTTATTGAAGGCTTTGACGGTGAACTATCTGAGCAGGAATTTAATAGTCCAAAATTTGCTTACAGAGTTTGTTTTATTGCTAAAATGGCAAATCGACCGGGGCAAGCAGATCAAGTTATCGAATTTATTAAAGCGGATTCTCCACTAGCTGAAACAGTCAACAAGACTTACGCGGTTATAAAAGACAAAGAAAAGGCAAAATTTAGACCTAGTGATGTTGTAAAAAAAATGAATGAAAAAGGATTTTCTCGCTTCAATATGCATGAGCATACAAAATTATGGAAAGACAAGAAAGCCAAAGAGCCTGGTAAAGGATTTGGCTGTGAAGTTTCTGGAACTTGGTATTGGTATGAAGCTTGGGTTAAAGAAGTTGACAAATACTGCCAGGAACATAGAGATAAGTATCAATGAATGAATTTATCCCATTCAACTATTATCTTTACTGTCTTCTTCAATTAGCTTTAAATATTTCCCTTCTCCCATCAGGGAGTCCACTACAACCCATCGCAACATCTCAGATAAACTGACACCATTCTGGGTTGCGATCGCCTCTAGTTTCTCTTCTACTGGTTTAGGCAACCGAACGCTGATCCGCTTTCCTAGTGGAAAAGCGCCTTTTACCGCAAACTTGCCATCAATGGTGTAAAACACGCCATTATTTAAAGGCGGCTCGAAATACCCAATCAATGCTTCTTCTATCGGATCAAGCAGACTCTCATCGCTCACCTCTAACCAAGCGATCTTGACCCCACCAATCTTGTTCAGATCACTACAATGATGATGCCCTGCCCACCTTTGTTTGAGGTTTTTTGATCGCCCTATATATTGGATAGTTCCCAAACTATCGATCGCAAAGTATATAGATGGTGTCTCTGGTAGTTGCTTACGGTTCTCCAGAGGTACTGAAGGTAGTGTCAAGGGATTGATACTGGATGGTTCAATCATTAGCCTTTCTCATCCTCTGTTAGGTCAACACCAGGGACAGAGGTAATCCACTTACCTAAATATTCCGCCAAATCTAGATTAACGGCGTTAGCAGCTCTAGTCAAGGTTGCCAATGGAACCCCTTTTACATCCTCATTTTCAATCCGATTAAAGTTTGCGCCACTCATTCCGGCGAGAGATCCCGCAGCAACTAGACTTAAGCCAGAAGACTCCCTAGCCTTCTTGAGCGCATCCCCTAAGCCTTTCTGCTCCACTTCAATAATCACTTTCATCAAATCTATAGACTTGCTCCTTCCTGAATTATCTCTCAGTTTATATTATTACGCAATACTTGACACGTATTACGCAATGCGTAATAATAGAAGCAGAGAAAGAAAAAGCCGCCCCGAAACTTGCAACGTATCAGGGCGGGAATCAACAAAATCATTATCATCATGACACAGACATTACTCAAAACCCAACGGACAGAAGCCCTAAGCTATGCTGACCGCGTGACCATCGCCTCAGTGTTGACTTGGGATTCCATCAACGGAACCTTTAACCCCAATGACATAGAAACCATCTGTCTTCAAGGCGATATGGTGTGGGTCAAACTCACCAACGGTGCATACCCAATCAGCCGCTATATATTCCGCTCAATTCTGTTCTACCAAAGGAATTTTATCAACAAACAAATTGAGCAAATTATCGAAATTAAAGAACAAGAGGTACTAGAGGCGGAACGCGAGATGAGTGAAATCATCCACGCCACCGCTACCCAGGAATTCTACTCAGAACACCTCGGCTTAACTGAGCCAATCGACAGTTATACTAATGTAATTTTTGGCAATTTTATCGAGCCAAGTGATGAGAAAACAAACCTCTATTCCGTCGCCGAAAATGGATACCATTGCCCCAACTTTACTAACAAAGATTGCGATTTATGATCTAGCTTAGTTGCTCATTCCCCACCTAAGCGAGGGTGGGGAACTGTCCTCAACAAACACGAACCATGGCAAATATGCTATTAGGATTCAAGACAGAGTTAAGACTGAACAACAAACAGCGAACGGCATTAGCCAAACACGCAGGCGTTGCCCGTCATGCTTGGAACTGGGGACTAGGTTTGACCAAACAGATACTTGACCACAATCAGGATAATCCAGAGGATAAAATCAAGTTTCCGACAGCGATTGACCTGCACAAGTGGCTGGTGGCACTGGTCAAGCCGGAATGTCCTTGGTACTATGAGGTGAGCAAATGCGCTCCTCAGTATGCACTAAGACAATTAGCTGAAGCCTGGAAACGGGCATTCAAGAAAACAAGTAAGCCACCTCGATTTAAGAAAAAAGGGCGGGGTGATAGCTTCACCCTAGATGGTTCAATCAAACTTGACCCTTTTAAAATTAGAGTTCCTATCATTGGTTGGTTGAGGACGTATGAACGATTACCCGTTTGTTTTCAACCCAAATCTGTGACCATTTCCAGAACAGCCGACAGATGGTTTATCAGCTTTAAGCTGGAATATGAGCCAGTCAACCGCCCCAAACCTCACCCTGTAGTAGGAGTCGATTTAGGCATAAAAGCGCTAGCCGTCTTATCTACAGGTATCGTGGTAGAAGGCGCTAAGAGCTATCGTAAGTACGAGAAAAAACTCTCACGTATGCAATGGCTGAATCGTCATAAACAAATTGGTTCAGCCAACTGGAAGAGAGCCTCGAACAAGATAGCTAGACTCCATCGAAAAATAGCCAACATTCGCAAAGATACATTACACAAGCTCACATCCTATTTAGCCCAAAACCACAGCAGAATAGGAATAGAAAACCTCAATGTATCCGGCATGATGGCTAATCACAAACTAGCTAAAGCCATTCAGGATATGGGATTTGGGGAATTCAAACGCCAGTTAGAGTACAAGTGCCAGTTGTACGGGTCAACCTTAATCGTGGTTGACCGATGGTATCCCTCAACCAAAACCTGCTCCCAGTGCCACACAGAGAAAGACGAAATGCCTTTATCTGAGCGGGTTTTCCGGTGCGACAACTGCGGGTTTGAATGTGACCGAGATTTGAACGCATCGTTTAATTTAGAGCAAGCCGCCAGTTAGGTGGTGTTAGCCTGTGGACTGGTTGAGTGCCGACACCGCCAGAGTGAAGCAGGAAGTAAACAGCAAACTTTACAAAATATTGGTAGGTTTGTGTAAGTTTTATGTAACGGCTTGCGTTCCCTCAACTTTGATTCGGGTTTCAGAAATGCGGCGAGTCTTGAGGCAGAACGCTTTATCACCAGCCCGTTCCCATAGCC
>CAKZMA010001336.1 GCA_937127375.1 uncultured Coleofasciculus sp.
AATATGGCTCAAAGCATTGATGGGCTTTGCGGTTTCGGCTTTGTGCAGCAAGCCCGAAGTAGAGACGTGCCATGGCACGTCTGGAAGATGAGGGCGGGTTGAGTAACATTACGGGTGAAGAATAAACGATAATAGCCAAACCCGCCTCTACACATAGGTTAGGGCGGGTTTTGAATAAACGTTATTATCCACAGGTGACGTCCTCCTACACCGACCCTACGGGTACGGTTGTAGGCTTCCTTTGGGGTTCCGTTTCAGAACGACGCTTCCGGCGTTTTATAGTGGGGAATACGCCCAGCCCCACTTCTTGCTTATCGCAAGAGAATTAATATTAGCTTACAACAAGCAAGTTGTCAATAATAAACTGGCGATTCATCCCACGCTCAATCGAAGATTAGAGCGTGGGGAACCTATCGCCGGATAAGCTAAAAGAAAGTTCCTAAACCCGCCCCTACAAATCATTTGCCCTGAGCAAAGTTAAGGATTCCCTAATCTCCAATCACTATTTTTGGTCAAATTTGGCAACGGCATTTTGGAAGGATTGCTGTAAATCCAGCCAAGCGGCTTCTACACCAATTTTGATATCTTCCCAAGCATCTTGACTAGCCGCCTGGAGTTCTTCCAGTCTCATCTGCACTGCAACCTGTCTGGTTTGCAATTCCTCAAGCAGGCTATTGTACTGAATATTAGTATCAGCCTGGGCTTGGGCTGCCTTGGCTTTCATTTCATCAACCTGAGCATTTAGCAAATTC
Source organism: uncultured Coleofasciculus sp. (assembly GCA_937127375.1). Classification (GTDB taxonomy): domain Bacteria; phylum Cyanobacteriota; class Cyanobacteriia; order Cyanobacteriales; family Coleofasciculaceae; genus Coleofasciculus. The sequence continues at coordinate 753 of CAKZMA010001336.1, forward strand.
AACTCAGCTTGCACTTTTTCTCGGTATACCTGTTGCTGGTCTGGTTGGTTAGCCATAAGAATACCTCGTTCACGTCAAAAACTTAACCTAAATATACCTCGAAAAGGCTGGATTAAACCATAAATTTTTAATTCCTCTTTCATTATTGAGGGATTCGTCGGGTTCATTCATCTATCTTTTGAATGATATAATCCAGTTCTGTCTTCTATCTAGCGAGATAACTAATTTGCTGTATCGTCTGATACGCTCAGTTGCAATAGGGGTAACCCACTTGCCCCTATTTGTTTGTAGTGATTATTCAACGGGGAAATGGCAGAACAAGCTCTAACGCAGGATACCTATGCCGATTCCTACAAACACCGGGGTCGGAACTGGTGGAATAAGCTCACCGCCTTAATTGCATGGGCGAATATCCTGCTGGCATTATTCAATCTCAGCTATATCCCATTGCGGGATGTTTATGTGCGAGAATTTCCTAAGATTGTGACAGTATATGACCCGGTTAAAAGTATTGAGCCTCATCCGGATACCCAACGTTATCTCCAAACCGTTGATGCTTTAACCGTACAAATCTCCCAACAGGGACTGCAAGCACCGCCAATTGAACCAGTCTTGCAAGAGTTACGCCAACAAAGTAATGACCTGATTGAAGAGAACCCATTTTTGGCAGCCAACAAGTTTGGTACATTCGCTAAACTGAAGCGGCGAATGCGGGATCATCTGAATACGGAATCAGCAAAGCAAGCCTTTGCAAGATTTTGGCGACAGGAGTATCTGGCGCAAGTGGGCTGGGAAAACGCCCTCTCATTCTTTAACAGCGAAGTTCGACCGCTACTAAACAGTAATTATTTTCGACCTACCGACGAAAATGGTCAACTTGTTGATAACTTCTGGCGCATCGACCTTTATTTTATTGCCTTTTTTGGGATTGAGCTTTTATTCCGTACCTTCTTCATGTCTCGACGCCAAGAGAAGTTGACGTGGGGAGATGCGCTCTGGCGGCGCTGGTACGACATGCTGCTGCTACTTCCCACCTGGCGCTGGTTACGGATTATTCCGGTATCCGTGCGATCGCATCAATCGGGATTGTTCAATATGGAGCGAATTTTAGCACAAGTCACCCATGAACCAGCGGCATATTTGGCAGATCGGGTATCCATGTTTTTAATGGTGCGACTGATTAATCAAACCAAAGATTCTGTTGATAAAGGAGATATGGCGCGTGCCATCTTGCAACCTGAGGCTTATGTTCAAGTTAGTGATATTAATAAAGTTGATGCGATTACAGACAGACTTTTAGAACTCTCGATTTATAAAGTCTTACCCCAAGTTCAACCCGATTTACAGGCATTGTTGCATCATAGTCTCAAAGGAGCGCTGCAACAATCAGATTTTTACACGGGATTGCGACAAGTACCGGGCATGAAAGCGTTGCCCAAAGAGGTTATGGAAAACCTTGCTAATTATTTAGCCCAAGCCACTTATGAAGTCATAGCCACCTCCTACTCTGATCTGCAAGGGCGACAACTATTTGACCAACTAAGTCATAATTTTAAGTACGCCCTGCGGGAAGAACTACAGGATGAGGCAACCCAGTTAGAACTTCAGTCGTTGCTGTCTGATTTGTTAGAAGAATTTAAGATTAATTATGTGCAACGTTCAACTGATGAAGATCCCGAAGCCACTTTAGAAGAAGCAGATCAACTGCGTCAAGAGATGGAAACTCCTTCAAATTAGCAGTTTTTTACATTCGGCAGGTTAAGTTCTTCCCTACGCCCAAATGTGCGTAGATGCTAGGATTTAAAAGGATAATAAAAGCAGCGATCGCGAGTGGTGACCATGACATCGACAAAACTCTCTCCTCGAATAACGATTCCCCGCTTAGAAAACGGTGATAAACTCAACCGTATTGAATTTGAGCATCGCTATTCAGCTATGCCTGAGCTGAAAAAAGCGGAATTAATTGAAGGAATCGTTTATATGGCATCTCCCCTCAGGATTACACAACATGGCGAACCCCATGCTCATATTATGCTGTGGCTAGGCTTCTACAGAAGTTTCACTCCTAATCTGCAATTGGGCGACAATTGTACAGTTAGGCTGGATCTGGATAACGAACCTCAACCGGATGCTATTCTGAGAATTAAAGTCGGTGGACAATCAACAATTAGCGACGATGATTATATCGAAGGTGCGCCTGAATTAATCGTAGAAATTGCTGCCAGTAGTGTTTCCATTGATTTGCATCAAAAACTAAATGTATATCGCCGTAATGAAGTACAAGAGTATTTAGTGTGGCGAGTTGAAAACGGTGAATTGGATTGGTTTAGGTTAAATGCCGGGGAATATGTTAAAGTTGCACCCAATAGTGAAGGAATAATTTGTTCAGTTGTGTTTCCAGGATTGTGGCTAGATAGAACGGCGTTATTAGCTGGAAATTTAGCCAAGGTTTTAGACGTATTGCAGCAGGGATTAGCCAGTCAGGAGCATCAAGATTTTGTTTCAGACTTGGCATCACGTCAGTAGGTGTTAGGTGTTAGGTTATATAGAGTAGAAACGCGATCGCAATGGATTATCCCGATATTGATCTTGCCCCTCTCATTGATCATGCCCTCCTCTCGCCCACAGCGACACCCGAACAGGTAAAAAAATGGTGTCGTGAAGCTGATCGATTTCAGTTTGCCACAGTATGTGTCTATCCGGTGTACGTCAAACTCGCGGCTGAACTATTGCACAACAAAACGCCCAAGGTTTGTACCGTGATTGGCTTTCCCACAGGCGCTACCACAATTACTGCTAAACTCTACGAAGCCCAAGAAGCGGTAGAAAATGGCGCGACGGAATTGGATGTCGTGCTTCATTTAGGGGCATTAAAAACTGGAAACACCGACGCTATCTATCGAGAAATTGCCCAAATCTGCGAGGAAACTGGGCAAACCGTCAAGGTAATCTTGGAAACAACGCTTTTAACTGATACCGAAAAACAACTCGCCGCCAAAATTTGTATAGATGCTGGAGCGCAATTTCTCAAAACAAGTACAGGTTGGCATGGAGGCGCAACAGTTTCGGATGTCAAATTCTTGAAAGACTTGACAAAAGGGCAAATCGGGATTAAAGCGTCAGGAGGTATCCGCACAATTGAACAAGCGTTAGATTTAGTCATAGCCGGAGCAACCAGACTAGGAACCTCTCGTGGACCAGAGTTGTTGCAACAGCGTGAGGAAAAAGACGAAGAATGAAGTGTTTCAGACATGATGCCGGAAGCGTCTGTAGGGGCGGGTTTAGGGATTAATATTGATTGTTGTTACCAACGTTTCTACAAAACCCGCCCTGACCGATGTGTAGGGATAGGCTTGACGACTAACATTTTTTGCCACCCCGATGTGACTAAACTCACCCTGACAAATGACGAATGACATAAGACATAAGACATAAGACATAAGACATAAGACATAAGACA
>CAKZMA010001337.1 GCA_937127375.1 uncultured Coleofasciculus sp.
CCCCTGCTCCCCCTGCTTCCTACCCCCACCACAAGACTTATTCAGCAGCCCCTACTTACCAGCTTTTGCATCCGACAAACTTGCCTCAATAGTCTGCAAAATTCGATCCAAATCTTTCCCGGAAACATAATCTATAATACCTGTCCAGAATGTCCCCGTGCCTACGGCTCCAGGAAGCAGATCCGAAGCGTCGTAGCGGATGAGTTCATCGTCAGATAATAAGAGTTTCGCTTGACGTTTAGTCACCTGATCAGGATACACTTCTAAACTAACCTGTTTGTGGGGTGAGATGGAGCCTTTGATTCCGGCTAAAATTTCATGGGGTTGGACACTGACTAAATAGTCCATTAACTGCCGTGCTTCTGGGGTATCATTAAACATGCCGATGATTTGTCCTCCCACTAACAACGGCACACCTAAGTCTGGCTCAATACTGGGAAGTATAAAAATATCAACATCTTCTCCCAACACCACATCATCGGGGAAAAACGAGGAAATAAACGTGGCTTGGTGATGCATATAACATCCAGGCGGTTGCTCGAAAAGTGGTTTAGGTGAATCCCCAAAGAAAATACTCTGAATACCCGTTTTACCCCCGACCACATAGTCAGGATTTAAAGCAATCGTACCAAATTTTTCAAAGGCATTCTTAACCGCTGGATGAGTGAAAGGAATTTCATGGTTCACCCATTGATCATAAACCTGGGGTTCCACGGTTCGCAGCATGATATCCTCGATCCAGTCGGTTCCCACCCAACCCGTTGCCTCACCACTGCCGAAACCAATACACCACGGAACGCCCCCATCTGCCACAATTTGGTCAGATAATGCCATCATTTCATCCCAGGTTGTGGGGATTTGATACCCCTTTTCGGCAAAGGCGGCTGGGCTATACCAGACTAAACTTTTCAGGTAGATCCGATACCAGATACCGTAGAGGGTATCATCAACCCGCGCTAAGTTGAGCCAGTTCTGAGAAAAGGCTTCTGACAATTGGGTGGGCGACAAAATTTGTTCAATGGGTATCAGCTTCCCATCTTTGGCAAAGTCTGCCATTAAACCGGGTTGGGGGAACAGGGCGAGATCCGGTGGATTTCCGGCGTCAACCCGCACCGGTAAAACCGTGGTGAACGCATCCGTTCCCTCATACTTCACCTTTATCCCCGTCGCCTCGGTAAATGGGGCTACCACTTGTTGCACTTCTTGAATGCCTTTCCCGGTTAGCGTACCCATGAGTGTCACGGTTGGGTTTGACTGTTCTCCTGGAAGATTGCAAGCCGTTAACAGGATCAATAAACTCAGGCATAAACAGGTCAGCTTACCGATTTTTGGGATGAACATCCGTTCTTTCTACTCCAGGGACGCAATGCAAAAATTTTATTTTACTGTGAAAATAGCTTAATGATGGGAACAGTTATCAATCATTCATCTGCGTGTACTCAACTCTAGAAGAGAAATATCAACGTTTGCGGAAAGAACTGATTGGTGGTGGGCTTGCCCTCTTGGGAGTCGCTCTCATTGGTACGCTATGGTACAAACTGGTGGAAGGGTGGTCATGGTCAGATGCTGCCTACATGACGATCATTACTCTGGCGACGGTTGGTTATGGAGAGACGAATCCTCTGGGCGATCGCGGACGCCTGTTCACCATTTCCCTGATTTTAATGGGTCTTATCGCCATTGGTTATATTGTCAATCGCTTTACAGAAGCCCTGATTCAAGGGTACTTTCAACAAGGAATTCGACTGAGGCAACGACGACGCTTGATTGATACCTTAACCAACCACTATATCCTCTGCGGCTTTGGTCGTACAGGGCGTCAGATTGCCCTAGAATTTAAGGCTGAGGGGATTCCGTTTGTCACGATCGACTCTCAAGCTGATCAGATAGAAGAGGCGCGGGAGTTGGGTTACATTGTTGTCCAAGGGGATGCTACTTTGGATAGTACCCTACAGGCGGTTAGTATCGACAAGGCAATTTGTTTGGTGGCGGCGCTACCCTCTGATGCGGAAAATTTGTATACCATCCTCTCTGCCAAAACCCTCAATCCCAAAATCCGCGCCATCGCCCGGGCGAGTTCGGAAGACGCCTTGAAAAAGCTTCAACGTGCGGGTGCAGATGCTGTGGTGTCTCCCTACATCACCGGGGGTAAACGCATGGCATCAGCTGCCCTGAGACCCCAGGTGATGGACTTTGTCGATGGGATTATCACCGGGGCTGATCGTTCATTTTACATGGAAGAGTTTCTGATTGACCCCTCAAGCTGTCCTTTTATTGGAAAAACCCTACGGGAAGCCCATTTGCGATCGCAAACCGGGGCATTAGTTTTGGCAATTCGCCGCGCCGATGGCAATCTGATTGCTGGACCTAATGGTGAAACCCCCCTACTCTCTGGAGATGTACTCATCTGCATGGGGACAGCCGAACAAATTCGTCTACTTAACCGTGTCCTCAGTCCCCTGCGTTCTCACTGGGTACGACGACCTAAACATGGTTAAGTAGCTTGGTGCAATAACAGTTAACGGCGGGGATTGTCATTGGTCATTGGTCATTCGTCATTCGTCATTCGTCATATTTTAAGTACCTGGATAAATTCTGTACGCTGTACTAGGAAATGTTAAGAAGTCTCAAATCCTTACTGTTCCCTGTTCCCTGTTCCCTGTTCTCAACCGTTAACTTTAATGAAAATCCGACTACTGAGATTTATTATCCATGTATTCTCGCCAGTATGTAATCTTTCCTTGGTCAAGTTCAAAGATAATGGCATCCTCAACTTTTGACAGTTCACCTGTTTCTTTGTTCCGTTGACGCCAAATCCATTCTACAGCTCCTTTATTTCCCTGAACAATTATGGTATTAATGGTAATTTTAGTTTCTGTAACTTGAGCAAAATAATCCTCTGCTGCTGCTTGAATTTGCTGTTTACCCCTGAATCGAGAACCGGGAACAATAAATACACTATCTTCGGCAAAATCAGCGATAAT
>CAKZMA010001338.1 GCA_937127375.1 uncultured Coleofasciculus sp.
GAATAAGCTAAACAGTCATCATTTACTCCTACCCAGCAGCCAATAAGTAATCATATCACCTTTACCCTTAACTTTGACAACACCTCGCTGCTCAAAGATAAACTTGTGCTGTAACTGTTGGTATGTAGTAGCAGTAACTTGAATTTTACCCGGTTCTCCTGATGATTCCATGCGAGAAGCGACATTAACCGCATCTCCCCATAAATCATAGATAAATTTTTTCCTACCAATTACACCCGCCACAACTGATCCGGTGTTAATCCCAATGCGAATTTCAAATGACTCCCCCTGTTGCACTTGGAATTCATGAATTGCTTGTTGCATATCCAACGCCATCTGCGCGATCGCTGTGGCATGATTGTCTAGGGGACGAGGTAAACCGCCAACAACCATATACGCATCACCAATGGTTTTAATCTTCTCCAACCCATACTGATCCGCTAGCTGATCAAATGTGGAAAAGATTTGATTCAACATATTTACCAATTCAATCGGTTGTAGACGTGCCGATAACGGTGTAAATCCAACAATATCGGCAAACAGAATTGTCACTTGATCAAAATGTTCCGCAATCGCCCTCTGATCTTGCTTAAGCTGACGGGCAATCAGTTCGGGTAAGATATTTAGTAATAACTGCTCAGACTTTTCTTGTTCTACCTGTAACGCCGCCTCTGCCTGCTTGCGATCGGTAATATCACGCGCCACCCAAATAATCGATTGGTCAGAAATTGCTGAAATACTGGCGGAAAACCATACGGTGTTGTCTTCACTTTGTAGACTATAATCAAAATAGATCGTGTGCTGAGTGGTTAGCGCCCGTTGAATTTTATCTAACCAATTTTGAGCCGTTTCCTCTTGAAAAAGATATTCGATTGTTTGGTTAATTGGGTCAATGTAAAAGTCATAGAAGCGGGTAGGGTTCGTTGGCGCTATTTCGATATTTGCGATTGTATGGTCTTGAACATCAATAATTAAAACAATCGCATTCATCGCCTCAAAAAATAGGCGCATTTTGCTTTCCGAAGTTCGCAGCTTATTTTCCAGCAATTTACTCTCACTGATATCCCGTGCTGCCCAAATCACACTATCATGAGATAGAGGTGATAGGTTAGCCGCGAACCAGCTATCTCGTCCGGCAACGGTCAACTGATAGTCAATACTAACAGTTTGCTGAGTTAAAAGAGCCTCTTGAATCGCTTGGAGAATAAAATCAGCTTGCTTAACTGGGAACTGTTCATGTAAGGTTTTACCCACAATTTCCGCTGATGGCTTGTAGTCACTCAGGGGATTCGTGGGGACAATTTTTAGGCATCGTCCTGAGGCATCAATCACTAGCACCACATCCGTCATCGCGGCGAAAAGGGCTTGCATCTCTGTGACCGCTTTCTTCTGCTGCATCACACTACCTAACTGATTAGAAATAACCGTGACTAGCTCAAAAAAATGATGGTCAGGTGGGTATTTTTTTGCCATAAAAAACACCAGCACGGCTAAGACTGAAACAGATTCTTGAGCAGCGGTTGGTGTCACTATAGGGACGGCAAATGCTGAGTTAAATCCGCATTTAACCGCGAGTTCTAATCTCAGGAAAAGGTCATCTGGAAACGTCGCTAAATCATCAACCCACTCCGGCTGAATTTGATGCCATACTCGTCCAGGTAATTCTTCATTGGGTAAGATGGTTAAGGCAGCACTGTACTCTCGAAATTGGTCGAATTTTGCGGCGTCTGGAGAATCGATATCTGTACATTTACCATACCAACTCTGACTACATTCTAATGCCATACCATCGGTCGCGGGAATCCACACTTCGCCATAACTCCAGCCTGTAATTTCGCAGACTTGATGTAAGGCGATGTCCAATGCAGTCTGAAAATCCGTTGCACTACTAATAGCTTGGCTCATTTTAGCTAGACGTGTTACTTGTTCCTCAGCATGTTTGCGTTCAGTGATGTCGTTAATGATACTGAGTAAGCAGTCTTGTCCACTAAAGTTAATAATATTTGCTGATAATAACCCCGTTTTTACCTGTCCTGACTTGAGACGAAAATCAAATTCGTAATTGTGAATGGTTCCCTGAGTTTGTATTTGCTGGATAAAGCGAGTACGCTCCTCTGGATGCAGCCAAAACTTTAATTCGACTGTGCTTGTACCAATCAGTTCGTCTTTTTGATACCCTACCAGGTTAAGCAACCGATCATTGACCGCCAACAAGCGTCCATCAGCTAGGGTGCTGATTGCCATGGCGTTGGGAGACAAGCGGAAGGCGAGGGCAAATTGATCTTCGCCTAAGCCTCCTGTGGCGCTTTTGGGTTCGATGGGCGGATCTAATTCCTCGTTCCTGGGTTCCAAAATGGTCAAAGAAGAATGCAACGGCAGGGCAAGAGGGTCAGGGAAAATTCCTATTATATCGCTATTTACCGGAATCTGATCAGGGGCTTTGATGTTTGGATTCAGAGATTATTGCCTCAATTAAAAGTTTAAAGGCTAAAGCCATTACTACGAAACTACTTAATTAGAGTAACGTCAGAAAACCTACTTGCCAATACAAAAGCGACTAAAAATTCGGTCAAGTACGGATTCTGTTACTTCCTCACCGGTAATTTCACCTAAGGCTTGAATCGCGCCGCGTAAATCAATTGTCCAAAAATCTAAAGGTAACTGTTGGGCGATAGTTTCTTGTACCTGTTCCAGTGCTATCTTGGCTTGGGTTAAGGCGGCGGCTTGTCGCTGGTTAATCGCTAAATCTAAGTCAGCCGCGTGTAGGGTTCCCGTTTGTACCGCCTCAAGAATCCCTTGTTCTAATGCCTCAATCCCTTCATTTTTAGTGACGGCGGCTGTAATTACTCGGTCAATACTATCCGGATAGAAGACAGAATTGGCGGGGGCGAGATCGGTTTTATTAATCACTAAAATTAGGGGACGGTGTTTGACTTGGGTATAAATTTCTTGGTCGTCTGAACTCCATCCCGCTGTGGCTTCAATCACCAATACAATTAAATCAGCCGCCTCAGCCGCACGGCGCGATCGCTCAACGCCAATTTTCTCGACTTGATCCACGGTTTCCCGGATTCCGGCGGTATCCAGCACCTGTATGGGGATGCCACCGACGACTAACTGCGACTCTACCACATCACGAGTTGTACCGGGTAAGTCAGTAACGATCGCGCGATCGCTGCGACTCCAGGCGTTCAATAAGCTAGATTTACCCACATTCGGACGCCCGACAATGGCGATGTTTAAGCCGGTTCGCAATAATTGACCGCGATCGGCGGTGGCGAGAATTTGCTTAATATCGGTTAATACTTGTTGCAGTTGGGCAATGATCCCCGCTTCATCTAAAGGAGGTAAATCCTCCTCAAAATCAATTCTGGCTTCAATTTCTGCCAAGTTATCTAAACACGTCGCCCGGAGTTGGCGAATGGGTACAGCCAGCTTCCCCTGTATTCCCGCTAATGCAGCTTGGGCGGCGGCGGGAGAACGAGAACCCACTAAGTCAGCGATACTTTCGGCTTGGGTTAAATCTAACCGCCCGTTCAAAAATGCCCGTAGGGTAAATTCTCCCGGTTGGGCTAACCGTGCGCCTAATTCTAGGCATAATTGCAACACCTGCTGCACAGGCATAATCCCACCGTGACAATGGAACTCTACGACATCTTCACGAGTATAAGAGCGAGGGGATTGCATAATTAGGAGTAGGGCTTCATCAACGATCTGTTGGGTTTGAGGATGACGCACATACCCGTAGAGAATGCGGTGAGTCTGCCACAGTTGACGCCCTGGTGCGTGGAATAGTTGACGGGCGATTTCTAGGGCATTTTCGCCCGACACCCGCACGATTCCCACACTCCCTTGTTGGGGAACGACAGCAGTTGCGATCGCGGCTATGGCTTCACCTTGGACAAACGGTTGAGACATGGTT
>CAKZMA010001339.1 GCA_937127375.1 uncultured Coleofasciculus sp.
TGTTGTTCATTTTTTTGCTCATCGAAAATCTTATTCTCAGTAGTCGGACACAATTGAAGTTGAGTGTTAGGGCAAGGGAACAGGGAACAGTAAGGATTTGACGCTGGTTAACATTTTCTAGTACAGTTTACCCTATCTAATAAATGGTTCATTAAGACTCCTCTTTATCATAAAGTATTTTCTGATATTTAATATTAAGTTTAATGTCAAGGAAAACGGAACTCAGCAATCCTTATCCTTTACGTGACCTGAAGAATATTTCCATACTGACCCATTCAATCATGGTTAAGGTATGGATAAGATAAGAGTGCGATCGCGTCTTAAAATAGGAGAATGCAAATCCAACTACCTTACCTTCTTATTGGCTAAGACTTTGAACCCGTTTAAACGGGTTTTAGCTTTTAGCCAGAACTTTAGTTCTAGGCTTAATTAAGATAAAATTCCCAAAAAATCAGTTATTTCTCTCACCAGCCACTTTTGCTCTGATCGGGTTAAAGCTATACCTAACCAATGCTTGCGTCGATGCGACTGTAGCGAACACACGGCTATCGTTTTTCTAAGTAACGGTAACTTTATTTTGTCCAGGTTTATCGGATTTATATCCGCCAATTGCCCTAGAACACTCCAGTAACATAAACCCAGCACCCATCGTTTTATTTTAAAGCTGTTTGGCGTTAGTTCAATCCAAGTGCGAGATGTTGTGCTAATGATAAAAATTGCTATGCTGAATCCCCCAATTAAACCATAGACGATCAAAAATAAAATACCCAAAATTAGAAATACAACACATCCCGTTAATACCCCGTTGCCAAGGGTTGTTATAAATATTACATCAGGATGATTGTTGAGTCGAATTGTTTCATAAAGCTCACCATGAAAAAATGGTACAGCCATAGAGTTAATCAGAAGCAAAACAATCATATCCCACAACAGCCACGGTAAAATGGGTTTGATTATACGAGTCAATCTCCTAAGTAAACGGAAGCGATCGCGCTTTCGTCGGATTGGTTTAAGTTCTAAGATTAATTGATTATGAGTCTTGAGTAAGGCAATCTGTTTTTGCGGCGATTGGTAAAAAAGTTGCTCTACATTTTGCCTAAGTTTCTGTTCCCCTTGCAAGACAGCCAAGGCATCTTTCGCATTAGCAAAACGATAGGCGATCGCAGGTTCTAGGATTCGCTCTAACCAATCGGCAAACTCGGGCGAAATTTGCACATAAGGACGAAACTGAATTTTGAGTTGATGCTGAGGAAAATTAGCAGGAGATTGTCCGGTTAATAAAAATAGCAAGGTTGTACCTAATCCATACAAATCAGTGGATAATACGGCTTGACCTCGATATTGTTCGGGAGCCATATACCCGAATGTTTCCACTATAGTACTACCTCCGGTTAGAGTATGATAATAGGTATCGAAAATTGCACCAAAATCAACCATAAATACTTCTCCATTTTGGCGAATAATAAGACTTTGCGGCTTAATATCGCGATGAATAATCGCTGGCGTAAATTGTTGTAAGTAAACCAGTATAGTTAAGACTTCGATAGCTAAACGTTTTACGGTAGCTTCCTTGGGTTTCCAGCCCAGTTCCACTAATTCAGCTAACGACTTTCCTGGCGCAAGTTGCTGTACCAGATAAAAATCATGGGTTTCTGGTGTATCCACCTGAAAATAGGCTAAATACTTGGGAATCGCGGGATGATTCAGTTGCGCGAGAGTTTCGGCTTCTCGTTTAAATAAGTCTAGGGTTTTCCAGTTGCTCATCTGGCGTAAGGATAGGGATTTTATTGCCACGAGTTGACCCGTTTTTAAGTCTTTAGCCTTATAGGTTGTACCAATACCCCCTTCTCCTAAAACATTGAGGATGTGATATCGCTGAGCAATAATTCCTTGGCGAGAATAGAGTTGTTGCATTTTAAGTAATAGGCTAGAAAGTCAAGCTGATTTTTGTTAGAAAATGTTCCTAAAGTTAACTCCATTTAAATGATACAGCTATCAGGGCTGTATTAACCCACTATGCTACCGTTAAAGTTTCCATTTTTAAGGAGGATTTAGGGGAATAAAACGTATTAGATAAGAGCGGAAGCTGGTGTATATGAATCATGAATAAGGGCGGCTTCTATTTATCAGTTAGTGGTGGGGAGGGCGGGTTTTGTTGTTTATTTATTGGTGACAAGTAGTTTGAGTGGCTAAACCCGCCCCTACAGTTTTTTGTCACTAACTGTGGTTACACCAAGCGACACTTTAGGGCATCGCACCGTAATCTTTGAGTAATTGTTTGATATACTTTTCTTTCGCAACTTGTAGGGGAGTTTCACCGGACAAATTCATCACATTAACCTCTGCGCCTCTAGCGAGTAACTGCACCACTAATTTTGACCAATTATTTCTGACGGCTTTATGCAGCGGAGTATTACCCTCAAAATCTAGATCATGAATATCAGCCCCTGAATCAACTAAAAATAAGGCAATCTCCTGTAATCCGGTTCGATGCAAGGGTGTTTTGCCCTCTCTATTAGGAACATTGATTGCTGCTCCTTGTTCAATCAGAAGTTTAACAGCGTCTAAGTTATTCCAAGCGGCTATATGGAGGGGGGTATTTCCCCAATTATCTTGGGCATTGATATTCGCCTTGTGCTGAAGTAATAGCTCGATAATTTTAGTATTGTCCGCTTTATGTAATGGCGTTTCTCCTTGGTTATCCTGGGCATTAATCCTAGCACCTTGAGTTAGCAGAAACTCAATCAACTCTTTGTTCCCGTTCTTTACAGCGTTATGAAGTGGCGTTTCCCCATCACGATTTCTGGCATTAATATCAGCAATTAGAAGTGCTGCAATTTTAGGAGAAGGGGCAAAATGCAACGGCGTATTATCCTGAGAATCTTTAGGGACAATATTGGCTCCTCTTTGCAGCAAAAACTCGATCATCTGCTGAGAACCGATTTTACTTGCCTGATGCAGAAGAGTCCCAGTGGGATGATAGTCTGTATTAATTTCATCAGCCTCAATTTTGACGCCATTTTCAATTAAAACAGCGGCAATTTCAGGAGAATGTGCTAGATGCAATGGCGTGCGATTCGTTCGGTCATCTTTGGCATTCACGTCAGCCCCTTGCTCGATTAATAATTGGGCAATTTCAGCAGAACGGACAACGTGTAAAGGAGTAAGTCCGGTAAGCAGAAATTTACCCCAATTCCAGTAACTAATTGAAACGAATTGTAGTGGATGATTCAATAATCGATCCGGGTTCAATTGACTTTTGGCATGAATATCAGCACCGTTAGCAATAAGTAACGCCGCAATGTCACGCGATCGCGCATAATGGAGAGGAGTCCAACCATACTGATCTGTGGCATTTACATCCGCACCCGCATTAATCAGTAACTCTGCCACTTCTGGTGAACCTACCCAATGCAAAGGGGTGGTATATTCTCCATTTCTGGCATTCACACCTAACCCGTTTTTGAGATACTGCTGAATCGTGGTACTATCTCCCTGTTCGGCTGCTTCATAAACCTGGGGCGGTGTGAGTCTGACTGTGTTGAGGATTGGGTATTTAAACGTATTAATACCTAAAAAAACACTGGCTAAAAGTCCCACCGATACCAGGGGTTTCCAGAATACTGACTTCGGGTGAACGGGTTTAACTTTAACTGCAACTCGCTGATTTTGTAACTCAGCCAAGGCGGTTTCAGCACAAGCGAAGCGGTAATTTAAATCCGGTTCCAACAGGGTTTCTAACCAATCAGCAAAAGCTTCCGATAGTTGCATCCGAAAACACTGGGAATCTGTCGTCAAATGATTGAGGGGTAAATCGGCTGGAGAACGATGGGTGAGTAAAAATAACAACGTTGCGCCTAACCCATATAAATCCGTCGCTGGAACCGCTTGTCCCAGAAATTGTTCGGGTGCCATATAGCCAAACGTTCCCACCACAGTATGACTTCTGGCTAAGGTACTGTAATAGGTAGTTTGCACCGCACCAAAATCTATTAACATTATCCGCCCATCATCACTTCGGATGATATGATTGGGTTTAATATCTCGATGAATGACAGGGGGTGTTTGCTGATGTAAATAAACCAGG
>CAKZMA010001340.1 GCA_937127375.1 uncultured Coleofasciculus sp.
TGATTGCCAATCGGCGATTCCTATCGATTATGACTCCCAACCGTTTTGTGTTCTATCTCAAAGTTCAGCGTGTCGAACAGGCTTGTCTGTTTGAGTTGTCCTGGGGGCGAGGACAACAAATTGGGGTGACTGTACCCTATCCGGAAACCCTAACCACACTGTATCAGGAGTGGAGTAAGGTTTATCTGAGTTTCTATAAGCAGGCGTTGCGAGGGCGGGTGTCTCAGATGGGGAACTTGAGCAAACCACCCATCGATTGGCACGCTAAACTGGTTCAAGCTGAGGCAAAATTACTCTACGAGTTTCATCAATGGTTGCGGCGAGGGGAGTTGTTTGAACTTCGTTCTCGTATCGTTCAGGCGGTTCGAGATCAGGGGATGAAAGATACTCAGCCGATTATCGAAATCTTTATCACCTGTAATCCCCTAGAACTCGCCCGATTACCCTGGGAAGCCTGGGAAATTGGTACCGAGTTTGCAGCACCCTCTCAAATTCATATCCTGCGGACACCTCTGACAATTCAAGGCACAACGGTGACACCGAGGCGGCGGCGACGGGCGCGGGTTTTAGTGATTTGGGGAGATGATACCGGATTAAATTTTAAGGCAGATCAAGAAGCGGTGCGATCGCTCTCTGGAATTGCTGAGGTTGTGTTTGTCGGTTGGCAACCGGGACAGGACACTGAATCATTAAAAACGGAAATTGTCAAGCAGATTACCGATGCACGGGGCTGGGATATCTTATTTTTTGCGGGTCATAGTAATGAAACCATCTTAACTGGCGGAGAGTTTGCGATCGCGCCGGGAGTGTCTCTGAATTTCAGTGAAATCGTCACCCCTCTGAAAATCGCCAAGGAACGCGGCTTACAGTTTGCCCTGTTTAACTCCTGTAATGGACTCAGTTTAGCCAATTCCCTGATTGATTTGGGCTTTCCTCAGGTGGCGGTAATGCGAGAACCGATTCATAACCAAGTCGCCCAAGAATTCCTGGTGCAGTTTCTGCAACGGTTAGCCCAGTTTCATGATGTGCAAGAATCTCTGCGGGAAGCCTGTCAGTATCTCAAATTAGAAAAGCATCTCACCTATCCTAGCGCCTATCTGGTTCCCTCCCTATTTCGCCATCCTGACGCCCCCCCGTTTCGCCTAGAACCCACAGGCTGGAAGCAACGGGTAAAGTGTTGGTTACCCACTAAACCTGAAGCGATCGCACTTTTGGTGCTTATGTTTCTTAGTTTACGCCCTGGAGTGCAAGATTTTCTACTGGAACGGCGGGTTTGGATGCAGTCGGTTTACCGGAACATTACTGAACAGCTTCCTACAGAGAAATCTCCCCCTGTTCTCTTAGTACATATTGACCGCGAGTCTCTCATCCACGCTAATATTGACGCACGACGCATTAATCCCATTGATCGCACCTATTTAGCCCGTCTTATTGATCAGCTTACCGCCTTAGATGCCAAAGTTATTGGGTTAGATTATCTCCTGGATAGTCCCACCGATGAAGATGACATTCTAGCGCAGTCTATTCAGCAATCCATTGACAAAAAACAAACCTGGTTAGTCTTTGCATCGGTAAAAACTGGGAACGAAGAACTAGGAATCATTGATAGTCTAGCTCACCCCAATTGGAGTTTAGAGGCTTATATTAATGCGCGACTGTGGTACGCTAAACTTCTCTCCGCCAATACCAATTGTGCGGATAGTTGTTCCTTTGCCTATTTATTAGCCCTCGCCCACGCCACTAATCAAACACCTGCTCCAAATTTACCCCAACCGCAGCGATTAACCGAGACGGATTCATCGGCAAATTTCCGCACCCGATTCATTCACTATTTAGACAACAATCCCGCACCCAATCCCCTCACAGAATTTTTGCATCCGTTGCGCCTTCCGGCAATGACTAGCCTATCGCGAAATTTCCAACAACTTTGGTTATATCCAATTATTGATTTTTCCATTCCCCCCGATTATGCTTATCAAACAATTGCCGCTTGGGAGTTACTAGAAAATACTGATAACGCACCAACAGCGGCACAATTAAACCAGCAAGTTGTCCTGATTGCGGCGGGTGGATATGATCAAGCTGGGGTAACCGATGGAGGGAGTGATAACTTTCCCATTCCTATGGCTGTATCCTATTGGCGATCGCAAAATCCGCAACTGAATTATCCTCCTGTATATACAGGGGGTGAATCTCATGCCTATACCATGCACCATTTATTAAGCCAGCGATTAGTAATTCCAATACCAGATTTATGGATGGTTGGTATGGCGGCATTTCTCGGTAAAGGAATGGTATTACTCATCAGTGAACGCCGACAAATTCGGACAGGACAATGGTTGCTACTATTAACCAGTACCACCGCTATTTATGGAATCATTAGCTTACAGGTTTATATTTCCGCCGCCCTATTGGTTCCCTTGGTTTTACCATCGGTTACAATTTGGATTTACGCACTACCTATTTTTTGGAGACGATTAAATAGTGAATCTTAGCAGAATACAGTGTTTATTTCTGACAACTTGTCTCGTTTTATCTGCGGCAAAGCTGGCGCTAACTGCCCCGATTCATCCCGATGTATCCTGGAGAACAATTCGCCGTGACTTGTTAAATCGCAAAGAAGATCCACCCTTGGGTTCACGACCCGTTGACCTTTGCCTAATTACACCAGAATACCACAGAAATTCAGTCACACTTTGGCAGAATCGCCCATTATTTGTTTGGCAAGGAAAAATCGGTGGAATTGGCATTCGTCAGGCAAATAGTGAGCAGATAATCTGGCGTCAACCGATTGCTGCGAATGATAGGCAAAGGGTGAATCGTTTAAGTTATACAGGAGAACCCTTAGAACCTGGTCAAACCTATCATTGGGTCATTTTTGATCAGGCAGAAGATAGCCAACCTATACGATTTATACCCTTTACCATCCTCAATGGCAAAGAGCGCGATCGCATTCGGGTGCGATTGATTATTTTAGCCGCACAATTGAAGGAAAAAGGGGCAACGACTGAAGAAATGGCATTAGAACGAGCCAATTATTTCAGTAAACAGCAACTTTGGTCAGATGCGTTGCAAGAAGTATATCGGGTAGATAATCCCTCTGCCGAACTTCGGGATATAATGGGGGAACTTTCCACTCAATTGTGTTCATAAGTTCCGTGAACAGATCAATAAGGAAACTCGTACTTAAACGCCTCTGAACCCTGATAGCCCGAAATATCTGCCAATCGTTCTAAGGGTTGCACCCCGGAATAAAACTGTCCCTGAATTTCCCAGGTGGGAACCCCTTTAATATTAGCGGCTTTACAGCGTTCGGGTTGGGCATTTTCACCACGAGGATGACATTCAATGTAATCAATTTGATTAAATGCCGCTTGACCAAAAAGTTGTTTTTGTTCGTGACAATGAGGGCAAGTAAATGCACCATACATTCTTGCTCCTACGGTGTTTAAATGACGTGCCAACGTGAGTTCAGCCGCACCGGAGATATGGGTAATGGGTGGAGCGGATTCTCCTGTAGCAGCGCTAGCGCTAGGAATCTGAGTGTAGACTCCCACTATCCCCGTGAACGTCAGCAAACCAACCGCCAATCCTGTCAGCGTAACTTGCTTAATATTTTGCCAATCATGACCGATGGTAGTCCACAGAAATAGGGTTAAGGACAACAGCGCCGAGGCGATGCAATAGGGACAAATACCCTTGACAATAAACAGCATCACGACCATCAGATAGCTGCTACTCACCAGCATACAGGTGGTAATTGCCAGCATGACTAGCCAACTGGATTCCACCCACTCGGATGACAAGGATTTAATAGCTAAGGGTGCTAGGGAAACCCCTAACAAAGTGGTGTAGGCAAGAAACCCCAATAGGGGGAGCGGGAGTCCAAAAACCTGGGCATAAGGACTTTCTAGCACCGCCTGACAGCCATGAGTGGGACAAATCTCCGCTGCTTTTCCCAACCATTCAACCACGGTGAGAAATGCTGTCTCCAGCATTCCCAAAACCGCGATCGCTCCAATCCAATATCGGTTTGTTATTTGTCCTTTGTCATTCGTCATTTGTCAGGGAATGGGGAATAGGGAAT
>CAKZMA010001341.1 GCA_937127375.1 uncultured Coleofasciculus sp.
CCCCAAACTCCTTTTCACTGTATCTTTACGGATTTCTCACGCACTCTTCACACACAGGCTACTGAAACCAGTCGTAGCCTCTGTAAAAAGGAACATACCCAAATAAATTGATAGTCTTTCTCAACAAACTCTGATTAGGTTAAGACTATTTCCCTGAGGGGCATTGGGTAAATTGAATTGAGAAAATGCGAATGAGTTATCAAGAAATCCGCTGGTGGACAATCGCTGTTTTAGAGATTGCGATACTGGTGAGTTCGCCGTTCTTAATCCGTATATTTTATCACTTGCCGTAATCTGGAATAACAAGAACCCATTGAAGTTCAGCGTTGAAACTACTGTGTGGACATGCCAAACCACTTTTGGTACAACCATTGGTATGTCCCATCTTCCATCAACTTTAATAATGTCAAATTTTAGATTTTAGCATTTTGAATTTACTAAAATCTAAAATCTTTGTTCAAAGAGCCGTTAGCTTACCAGCTTTATCCCTCTTACATTAGCGTCCATTAAATAGACCTTACTCAACTTTGCCCCCCTCAAATCAGCACCTCTGAGGTTAACTCGGCTCAATTTGACCCCCCTCAAATCAGTACCTCTTAAATCAGCATCCGTTAAATCGGCACCCTTAAGGTCTGCATTTCTCAAATCTGCACCCCTGAGATCAGCACCGATTAAATCAGCCGCTAGCAATTCAGCACCCCTGAGTTGGGCACGGGTCAATTTCGTGTAGCTGAGGTTGGCTAAGCTGAGGTCAGCACCATTGAGATTAGCGCCCCGTAAGTCTGCTTCACTTAAATCAGCGCCATTCAGGTCAGTCCTTTCGAGGATAGCACCCCGCAGGTTAGCACCCGTTAGATCCTTACCACTGAGATCTTTTCCACTTAGATTAATATTCACAGGCGTTTCCCTTATTTTGTTATACGGTCTTGTCTTTAATTGTTATTCATCCCTAGGGCTATATTTCATCAGCCATTTGTCGCAAATGGCTTCAGTAAAATTGCTGAATATTTTGAATCTAGGGGAATTGAGTGGCTGAAGAGGAGAATTTTTAATTAATGAAATCTTAAGGATAAGTAAACCCGCTTAAGCGCCAAACTCAAGTATTAGACTGATTAATAATTTTTTCTAATCACATCAATAAGCAGAGAGTTGGCAGCTTAACGGTAATCGTTACTCTGATGGTTGATCGCTAATTGATACATCTTTAATTTTACGGGACTCCAACCACATTGAAACGCCTATCCAAGCAATCACCAACAGTAGTGCCACGATGCCAAATTTCGCCATCCAAGAGACTAAGGTTTCTAGGGGAATAATCCGTCCCACAAAGAAGGATAAACTGACCATAACGGATGCCCACACAGCAGCCCCCGCTAGGTTACACAAGAAAAATTGAGAGTAGGGCATTTCTGCAATTCCTGCCATCGGTCCAGCAAAGATGCGTAGGAGTGCCACAAATCGCCCAAAAAACACCGCTCTAGCGGCATTTTCACTAAACTGCCGTTTGACTTCTACAAGTTGGGGTTCTGGAATGCGAAAGAACTGTCCTAATCGCAATAAGAATGACCAACCGCCTACTTTGCCAATCCAATATCCACAATTATCACCCAGGACAGCTCCAGTAATGGCACTTGCCAGCACAAACCAATAATTGAGTTCACCACTTCCGGCTAAGAAACCACCCACTAGGGTAATGGTTTCGCCAGGGAGGGGAACTCCAGTATTTTCCAAAGCAATCCCAGAGAAAATAACCCAATAGCCGTACTGATGTGCCAGTTCCTGGATTGTCTCCAGTGATAACAGCTCAAAAGACATCCAGTAAACCCTTTACAAAAATTTATCACCGATCACATTTTCACGTATTTCGGCAAATTGTGTCAACCAGAACAGAACTTACGCCCTACAGTTATCGGTTGAGACGGGTGTGGTGTAGGTGTGAGGTGTAGCCTTGGCAGGTGCGTTAGCAAAGCGTAACGCACCCTACTCAAAAGAAGTTGTTTTGATAGTTCCTAATTTCACGGAAAAACACGGAAATTAGTTTGTAAGAGTAATCTTAACTGGGTGAACTACTACACCTTCTATCCCGTTGCCAAAAGCATCTGGGACTACTTTGCGGATACAACTGCTTAAGTTGGCACCAACTCACCTGGACGCAGTTTTGCCCATTTGCCCATTTCTTCCTTAAAGCTGTTACATCCCACGACATCCCATTCCATCTCGACAAAATCCGCTTGAGGACGGATGTTGACATTGATGGTTGGTTCAATCGGCTCAAAATCTGGCGTTTCCGTCAGATGGGGTTGCTGATGCTGGGTTTCCACCGCATTATAGGTGGTGCATCGGTCTACATAGTGGCAGTTAACGCAAATACACATTGCCTAAACTCCAAGTCCTTTTTGTTAGCCTAACTTAGACAAGCCCTAGATTGACCACTATTTAGATGGATTTTTTGATTTGTCCGATGTCATTCGTCCTTTGTCCCCCAGTATTCGTTAATCACGATGAATTCTGACTTATCTGTTCTGTCTCCTCAAAGGTTTCCCTTCAGTCTAGAGTGGCTACCGCCTCAAGCCTGCTTAGTCGGTGGGGCGGTACGAGATGCCTTGCTGGGACGACAGGCTGACTATTTGGATTTGGACTTTGTGGTTCCCCATGACGCGGTGAAAGCCGCCCGCAAGCTGGCAAGTCATTACCAAGCTGGGTTTGTGGTGCTGGATGAAGCGCGACAGATTGCCAGAGTTGTTTTTGATACCGCCACTGTTGATATTGCTCAACAGGAAGGGGAAAGCCTAGAGACTGACCTGTATCGACGTGATTTTACCATTAATGCGATCGCGTACAATCCCCAGACCCAGCAAATTATTGATCCGTTGCAGGGTGTAGCCGATTGTCGTGCTGGAATTATCCGCATGGTATCTTCCACTAACCTCCAGGATGATCCCTTACGATTACTGCGGGCTTATCGCCAAGCCGCTCAACTGGGTTTTACGATAGAACCCACGACTCAATCCACAATTCGCCAATTGGCTCCCTTACTGGCAAACATGGCAGCCGAACGAGTACAAGTTGAATTAAACTACCTACTACAATCGCCGCAAGGAACACCTTGGCTTACCGCTGCTTGGCAGGATCAATTACTTTACCATTGGTTTCCGGATACGAAGGCTGATAACTTCACCCAAATCGCGGCAACGGATAACGCCGCGATTCTACTGGCTCAAACCTGGCAGACATTAGCCAGCCAACTGAAAACTCCAGTCAGTGGCAAATCCTTATCGTGGTTGAGTTTAGCAAAATTGGCGAACTTATTACCCTCTGAGGTTCAACCAGCAGAAGCCCAACTTTTACAGTTAAAATACAGCCGCGCCGAAATTCGGGCAGTGTTGATTATGATTCAATACTTACCCCAACTTTTATCTCATGTCACCTCACCCATGAGCTTAAGAGAGCAGTATTTTTTCTTTCAAGCTGTCGGGTCAGTTTTCCCCGCTTTAGCCGTTTTAGCGGTTGCCGAAGGGGTATCGGTTGAGCAAATCACTCCCTTAATGAATCGTTATTTAAACCCAGAGGATCAAGTAGCTCATCCGACTCCCTTAGTCAAGGGTCATGATTTGATGCAACAGTTAAAGTTACCACCGAGTCCTCAAATTGGCGAGTTACTCACAGAGATTCAAATTGCTAGGATTGAAGGCAAAGTTTCGACTCGTGGCTCGGCGTTAGCATTTGCCAAACAGCGACTTCTATAGCACCACGAAGAGGGGTTGAGTGGTAGAGACGTTGCATGCAACGTCTCTACCATACGATGCGTCCTAACCCTTTTTTCCTAACTGACTAACTTTAAACCATGATGCCGTTCGCTATCTTCCTCAACCGTATTTTGAACAGTATACTGATTTGACTGTAGCGCCTGTCGCATGGAGATAATCTGTGCCATCATTTGTTCGAGTTGATGGTCTATTCTCTCAACTTCTGAGGTTGTTGACGATGACGGTTGTGTCTCTTGGGCTGGCGGATTACCGAAGACAGCTTGAGCTGATGCTAAAGATGCTGCGAGTGCTTGCATCGAGTTCACTTGAGCCGAGGTAATCGGTTGCTCACTAATAACCTGCGGTTCCATCTGCGGCTGCGCCTCAATCACATCTACTGGTGCTGAATTCGCTGGAGACGATACTTGTTGCTCTAATGCAGTTTGCAACGATACTTCTTCTATCTCTGAAGTGTCTTGCTCCATCGCGTTTGCGGGTGCAGGCGTCTGAGTGTCTTGATTTACTGTGGTACTGGTTAATTCTGTCGCCTGTTTATCCAACCAGTTTTGTAGCCCAGAAGCATCTAACTGAGATTGTGAGCTTCTGATGTTATCGAGCAGTTTTTGCTTTTCGTCTAACGTCTGGGTTAATTGGGCAAGTTTTTGTTCAACGACAGCCGATTTCCGATTTGACTGTTGCCACCCCATCATGGCTACACTTGTGAGTCCCACACCTGCGCTCAGTAAGCCCGCCACCCCTAGATACAGAGGTGCAAAGTCTTTCAATTCGCCAAAAAAAAGCGGCTCTTCTTGAACTTGAACCGTCACGGGTTTGGAACCGAATAGATTTAGGGGTAGAGTCAAGGTTGCAAATACGGCTGCTGAAAGTGCTACGGGTGTAAGAATGAATTTGATGGCAGTTGCACTGGTTGTCATTGGTAGTTCCCTCTAAAAGTTACCTGCGTTTGTGGTGATACTCAAGGTGTATCAGCCGTGTTCAACGGTTTTGCAGATTACCCCTGTTTATGAATTAACGGCTCCCACCCCGAAAGGAGTATGAAGTTGTAGCGCACCTGATTTTAAAGAGCAATTCATTGGAGCCGTTTAAAGTTCATCGGATAGATGAAGGCTTAATGTACTTGAGTTGAGTTTGCTCTCTCTTTTACTTAATTTAATATAAATTTCGCTAATTGTATATAAAGCTTTTATGAAGAATTTATTCAGAGTATAAATACCCAATGAATTTATTTTCACAGAGAGAAAATTTCATGATGTTTTTTCTGAAACCCGCCCTTCCCTAACTGGGCAGGTTTAGTCATATCTGGGTGCAGCAAGAAAGGATAGTAATCAAACCCACCCCGACAACACTTATGACTTGATCGGGCAAGGAAAGTTGCCGCAATTGTTGATTTATCTTAACGGCGGCGGCTAATCCCGACTTGATTGCACTTTCAATTAAATTATGCCCACACCAATCGCCACAACACACAAGGGGTAAGGGTGTAGTTGTCACCAGACAATCTTTATCGGCGGGAGTTCTGGGAAAGGCATAGCGCCAGCGATGGATTTGGAACCAATCCGGAGTCTTGAGCCAAGGAACGAGGATTTGAGCCGCATGAGTGAGTAACTGTTGAGCCGCTTCCTGTAAATCGGCAGCCTCTAGATAATGTTGAGCAAACTCAGCCGTACTATGAAACACACATATTAATGAAGTCGAATCAGACCGTTTGCTGCTATCTACACCAATCCAAGCTAAAGTATCATCGGGTGAACAGTTGATCGAGCCTGATGTTAATGGCGGTTGCTGGGAGCTCGAATAACCTGCCATGACACTCAAACAAGGGTTAAATTCCACTGCCCGTAGACTCTCTAATAAATTAGAGGAGAACTCTTTTTCTAGGGGTTCCAGCACTGATAAGGCTTGGGGGGCGGGAATCGCCATAACCACAGCAGCAGCGGTTAAGTTGTTGTTAGTCTGCTCAGGTGTATGATAGGTAATCTGCCACGTTTGTTCAGGGGTCGGCGCGATCGCACAGACGCGACAGGAGAACCGGATATCCAATCCCTGAGCCAAATATTTGGCAATGGCTGTCATGCCAGTAGGAGCGATATATCGAGGAGAGGAACATTCAGCCTGATCTTGATTATCCATCCAACGGTGAAGAATGCCGCGATCGCACAATATCTCAATCAGTTGCTGGGATAACTTGCCCTTCGCCTCTAGAAACGGCACACCATGATCCACAGGGGTTCCCTGAATCCGCCGAGTTGCCACTCGCCCACCAACGCCACGAGACTTTTCTAAGACAACGACTCGATACCCAGCTTGGTACAATTGTTGAGCGCAGGTTAGTCCTGCCATACCTGCACCGATAATCGCAATATCAAACACTACAGATTCTCCTGTCCGGTTGATGCTAAGTATACAGGTAGAATAGAGAACAGTAGTGGCTTAGGGGTTGGAGGGAATACCATTGGATGAACTCAGAAGCGCCTTAGAACTGGCAACGGAAGACGAATTACAACAACTGACACAAATTTTGTTCCGTCGTCAGTTTAATCCCCTAGACTATCTGCAAACCCCTGAACCCATCGACGTTCAAAGTCAAGATCGGCAGGTGTGGTTGGATACTCTAGAGCAACGGTTTCGCTTTTTAGCCGCCGATGGGATGACTGTGCTTAAGGGGCGCACGAATGATTTCACTTACCGACAAGCGCTGATTCAGGTTTGCCGTTACCTGAAGATTCCTTATTCTAAAAAACTATCAACCACGGATCTGGAAGCAGAAATATTTCTTAACCTGATGAGTCGCGCCTGGAAAAAATTACCCCAGGCGGAACAAAAATCGATTACTGTGCGGGTACAGCGCTCATTAGCCCAGTCGAATCAATCCCAACCGTTACCTGCACATCTCCAGCACAATCCGATGGATTTGTTGATTAAGGGGGGTTCGGCGTTAGCCGTGTCTTCCATTGTTAAGCCAATTATTCTTAAACAGGTAGCGCGTCAGTTTGCCATCCATTTTGCCCGCTATCAAGTGGCAAAACAAGCAGCGGTTCAGGGAGGTGCAGCAGCGGCGACTCAGTTTCAGAATTACCTGGTGCTGCAAACCGCGAAGCGGGGAATGGCAGCGAATGCAGCGCGTTATGGGGCAACTCGCACTTTATTTGCCTTCGTTGGACCGGTATTGTGGGGCTATTTCTTCGCCGACTTAGGCTGGCGTGCGATCGCGACAAATTACGGTCGGATTATCCCCACTATCTTAGCATTAGCCCAAATTCGCCTACTGCGGAGCGAGTGTTGGGAACCGGTGTAGCCTCGTTGTCCGTTTGTAGTTGCGCTTCAGCGCGATCGCATCCCGTTGAGGAGGATAACACTATCACCGTTCGTAGTTGCGCTTCAGCGCGATCGCATCCCGTTGAGGAGGATAACAATACCACAATCCCGTAGGGGCGCATAGACGTGCGCCCTAACCGAAGTATAGCCGGGAAATAAATTTCCGGCTTAAAGCTAAAGTAAGCTAAAGCTTACTACATTCAAGTCTTTCAACCCGTTCGCATGACGCTTGCGCGATAGCGGTTCTCGAAAAGTAGAGTCCTTTCGTTCAGGGCTTAAGCTG
>CAKZMA010001342.1 GCA_937127375.1 uncultured Coleofasciculus sp.
TGCGCCGCAGCATGAAAGGAGAGTCGTGGGTGAGCAGGTGTTGGTAGAACCTGCTGAGCGTGGGTGGATTGGCGTACATTTTGCCACCTCAAACGTCAACCTGTAGAGATGGTGCAGGCAACGTCTCTACAACATCTCCGTTATACTACATAAATAATACAAAGGCAATACGAGAGCCGAACAAGACTTGCTTGGGAATGTGCGCCATGGCGCACAAATTCTCTTTACCCACCAGCGCCAAATTCATCGATAGGCGAAAACGGATTCTCCCTTTTCCTGCTACCCTAATTCCTAAAGCCTGTCACCTTCATCAGTGCTGATGCCTTACTCCAAAGACCCAATCATTGTCACCGTCGCTGAGGCGCTCAACCAGCAAACTGTAGACTATCTCAGAAGGCTCCTGCCACACCTGCCAACAACCGAACGACCAACCCGCAAAGCCGAACTGGTTGACCTAATTCAGCGCTATTTGAAAGGAAAAGAACTCAAAGCGCTGTGGGAAAAACTTGACCCACTCCAACAAACTGCTGTATCAGAAGTGGTTTATTCACTGGATTCACACTTTGATGCGGCTCAGTTTCAGGCAAAGTATGGGCAGTTGCCCAATTGGGGGGCGGTTAATGCCTATGGCACCCTGCAAAACCCTTCCAGGTTGGGACTATTTTTCTTCGACTATCTGATGCCAGAAGACTTGCAGAAACGCTTGTCTGCTTTCGTGCCACCTCCAGCTCAAGCTAAGCTGAAAACAGAGGATGAGATTCCCAAAACTATCCAGCAAGAACAACCCGTCATTGACTACAACAGTAGAACATTTAAAACCCAAGTTGTCGATGTTTCTGTTGAGCAGCGGTTGATGGAAAGAGCCGCACAGCAAGACTTATTAGCGGTGCTGCGGCTGATTGATACGGGTAAGGTCTCTGTAAGCGATAAAACTCGCTTTCCTTCTACGGCTACCTTGAAAACCATTACAGCGATACTTTCTGGTGGAGATTATTACACCGATCCCCCTCCAGAAGAGGATAACTTTTATGACCAACCCATTGGCTTTATCCGTGCCTTGGCTTGGTCGATGCTCGTGCAAGCAGGCGGTTTAGCCGAGTTGTCCGGCAAAAAACTGCGTTTAACCAAAGCGGGTCAAAAAGCCCTCACTCTTCCTCCTCCAAAAACCCTACACACCCTCTGGCAGAAATGGCGTAAAACTAAACTTTTGGATGAATTCAGGCGTATTGATCAGATTAAAGGGCAAACGGGTAAAGGGAAAAGAAGCTTAACCGCTGTGGTGGGACGGCGGGAGGCGATTACAATGGCACTATACGCTTGTCCCGTCAATCATTGGATTCAGGTGGATGAATTTTTTCGCTACATCCAGGCAAGCGATTATGATTTTGAAGTCACCCGCAACCCTTGGGATCTCTATATTTGTGAAGCTGGCTACGGCAGTTTAGGTTATCTGGGGTATCACGACTGGAGTATGTTGCAAGGCAGGTATGTACTCTGCCTATTATTTGAATATGCTGCCACGTTAGGCATGGTTGATGTGGCGTACATTTCTCCACGGGAGGCTCGTTCTGACTATTGCAACAATTGGGGAACCGATGACCTAGAGTTCTTGAGCCGCTACGATGGGTTGCTATATTTCCGCTTGACTCCCCTTGGCGCTTACTGTTTAGAACTAACGGATCATTACACCCCAGCCTCTCTAGAGGTTCAACCGGTTTTGCGAGTCTTACCCAATCTGGAAATAGCGGCAATGGGAGAATCCCTGACAGCGGCTGATGTGCTGCTACTGGAGTTGTATACCCAGAAGGTTTCTGATGCGGTGTGGCGTTTAGAGCCAACGAAATTACTCAAAGCCGTCGCAGAAGGTTACAGACTCCAAGAGTTAGAAGACTTCTTAGTGGCACGCAGTCCGGAACCTTTACCCCAAACCGTTGAACAATTTTTAGCCGATGTCAAGTCCCGGACAGGGAGTTTGCAGGATTTAGGAACAGCCCGTTTAATTGAATGTAATGATCCGGCAATCGCCCTCTTAATTGCCAATGATTCCCGCACCAAAAAGTATTGTTTCTTGGCAGGGGAACGCTGTTTAGTGGTGCCACTTGAATCGGAAACTCGGTTTCACCGTGCTTTGCAGAAGCTAGGTTATAGTGTGCCAAAGCCTTAAACTCTTCTACCTTCTGCCTTAGATTCTTCTGCCTTTAAATGTCCTACAACCCCGAAAATGCCCTCATTGTCCAGAGCGATCGCACCATTCTCTTAGAGGTTCACTCCCCTAAGGCTGATGGGGCTAGAGTTGCCATCGCTCCCTTTGCGGAACTGATCAAAAGCCCAGAACACATCCACACCTACCGCCTTACCCCCTTGAGTATTTGGAATGCTCGCGCCGCCGGATTAGCAGTGGAAGGGATGCTCACCGCACTCCATCACTATGCCAAGTACCCTGTTCCCGAAGCAGTAATTCAGGAAATCCGGACTCTGGGAGAGCGTTACGGACTCACCCGCATTGAGCGAAAAGATGATCCTTTCTTTCTTGAGCTTAACGTTGCTGACCCGCCTTTGGCAGAACTCTTAATCCGGGAAAAATCGGTTGCCCCTTTCCTAGAAAAGCGCCTTTCCCCCGTCTCCTTTCACCTTAACCCTAGCTTTCGCGGACTACTCAAAAAAGCCTTAGTTGATCTTGGCTATCCGGCTGAAGACTTAGCCGGATACGTTACAGGTGACACCTTACCCCTGCAATTACGTTCTCAGACTCGCAGTGGTCAACCGTTCCAAGTCCGCCCCTACCAACAACAAGCCGCCGAAGCCTTCTATCAATCCGGTTACGTCCAAGGGGGAAGTGGCATCATTTGCCTTCCTTGCGGCGCAGGAAAAACCATTGTCGGTATGGCAGCTATGGCAGCCGTTGGCGAACATACCTTAATCCTAACCACCAGCTTAACCTCCGTGAGACAATGGCGTCGAGAACTCCTCGATAAAACAGACTTACCCCCTGACGCCATTGCCGAATACAGTGGCGAGGTTAAATCCACCGCACCCGTCACCCTCTCCACCTATCAAATTCTCACCTATCGTCCTAACCAAGCAGCTGATTTTCCTCACTTCTCCCTCTTTAACGCCCGTTCCTGGGGGCTGATTATCTATGATGAAGTCCACCTGCTCCCAGCCCCTGTCTTCCGCATCACCGCTGAACTCCAAGCCAGAAGGCGTTTGGGACTCACTGCCACTCTGATTCGAGAAGATGGACGGGAGGGAGATGTTTTTGCGCTCATTGGTCCCAAGCGTTACGACGTACCTTGGCGTGAATTGGAAACTCAAGGATTCATCGCCACAGCCTGTTGTACAGAAATTCGCATCCCCCAGGATAGTGAGCAGCAAATGCACTATGCGGTTACTCCTCGTCGCCAGCAGTTCCGAGTGGCGGCAGAAAATCCCCGCAAAGTTGAGGTGGTTCAGCATTTGCTCCAACAAGCAGCCGACCACAAAATCCTGATTATTGGGGAGTATCTTTCTCAGCTCAAACACTTAGCCAAGGTGACAGCCTTTCCCCTCATTGTCGGTTCAACCTCCCAAAGGAAACGGGAAGAACTCTATTCCTTGTTTCGCAGAGGCGAATTAAAAGGATTAGTCCTCTCAAGAGTCGGTAACTTTGCCCTTGATTTACCCGATGCGGACGTGTTAATTCAAGTCTCAGGAAAATATGGCTCCCGACAGGAAGAAGCCCAGCGCTTGGGACGGATTCTGCGCCCTAAAAACGATGGCAGAGTGGCGCGTTTCTATACCCTAGTTTCCCGGCGGACTTGTGAAGAAGATTTTGCCCGTCACCGACAGTTATTTTTGACGGAGCAAGGTTATGGCTATGAGATAGAGATTTTCTCTTGATTCCATTGCTTGTTAGACTATCGGACTAGAGTAGGTCGTCTCTAAAAACTATTTTGTATCTTATTTTACCGTTTTCTAAGGGTTTCAACTGACGAATCCCACGTTATAATCTATGATGCAAGCGTAGGAGTATGTCAAACTACAATGTCAACTCTACTTGCAACCCTAATAAGCAATCATCAAGGATAAGAATATCTATGACCATTTCCGGGATTAAGCCGTTATCCCTAGCAACTGGTGTAGCAATTATTGCTGGGGGAACTATCGGGATAAGTTCTGTAGTAAAGAAAACATTGTTTAAATAGGGACACATATAAAGTCTGGATAGGATATTTGAATTTCCTGACTAACGAGCTAACCCGACCCAACGGATTTTTCGACGACCTTTTCTTTGGAATTGGTATCGCTATTCCCTCCGGTGATATAATAACGGCTCAACGGGAAAATATATCAGTGGATTTACTGCCCAAACGAGGAGTTATTGCCTCTAATACAACGTTCGCTTCGGAGTCAGGTTTTGTTACTGGACCTGAAGATGGTCGTTTCGTCATTCCCTTTGATGGAACATTCATGATTGGACTTGGAGTGGTAGATGTCGATGATGAAAATTTCGCCTCTGGTGTATTGTTAGACAACATCACCTGAAGGGGTGACAAGCAGCTCAAAAGCTTGGCAAACAAGGCATTTCCCCCCTCTTCCGAGGTTGTGTCGCGGCTGAAGCGGGAGTTTGAGCGGGTCAAAGCGGCATTAATGGAGATTAAGTGCGGTTGAAGGCAATTTGT
>CAKZMA010001343.1 GCA_937127375.1 uncultured Coleofasciculus sp.
CCAATCCGTTTGCGAGTTTCCATAGGTCGATCTCAAGTTGTGTTCTATTGTGGATGTGAATCGTTTGAACGAAGGCTGTTTGATGCATCAAATCCAGATTTACTCCCCAGACAGTCTGACGACACCCTGGAACCACAACCACAGTTTTACTGTTTGGGATTAGAATCAAGCTGAATTAGGATTGAGTGCAAGTCCGCTTGAGTGGTGCAGTTGTGGCACTCGTCTTTTGAGAGTCGTTTGCCTCAAAAATGCTTGATCAGTGGTACGTCTAGGGTAGTCAGCGTTAACCCATATTGGCAAACAGGGTTCTAAATCCCTTCATGGCAAAAACCTCAACCTTTCCTGTGTTTGTGAACATCTAGTCCAAGATAGCCAATTTTCTGTGAGCTGAGAGTATCAAGCAGCACTGTGATTAAGACAATGATGATTAGAAAGCCCTGCTTCAATCCAAAACATGGCTCAACCAGGTCTTAGAGGAATTTCCTTTGTCATTAGATTAGAACCGCTTTCTTGACAAATGCACTTTATTGTGCATACATAAATACTCAAACTTTCTTCAAGAGATTTATGACTTGACAAAATTATCGGGCTTGTGTATTTTCTAGAGATTGAAAGAAAAACAAAAAGCAAAGACGTTAATGGCTTTCAGTACAACGACTAAGTGGAGAATAGTGATAGCCACAGGAATGGCTATTCTTACCTCCTCCATTAATTTAGGTGAAGCAAAGGCTCAATCCATCCCTAATCCCCAAACTGTTTTGCTCGCCCAAACCTTTGGCGGAATTGAACGACAAATAGCCCTTGAGGACGTACCCCTTCCAGTTATGGCGGCTGCGCGAACGGTAACGGGTGGTGAACCCACAGCGGCAAATATTGAAATGAAGCCGGATGGGTCTATTGTTTATGAATTAAGAGGTCAAAACCAGCAAGGCTTTGAATTCGTTGCTGATGCGACTCCCAATGGACAAATTATTGAGGTAGACGAAGAAATTGAGCGGAGTGCGGTTCCCGAAGATGTGATCAAAGCACTCAAACGGTGGGAACCCAACGCCTCCATAGTCAGTACGTGGCGCAGTACCCGTCTAGGACAATTTGTCTATGAAATTGTGCTTGATAATGATTTCTGGTTTGAAATTCCGGCGGATACGCAGCAAATCACTATTCATAGAGTACAGCGTTCATAAGTCGGCGGGAAACATTAACGTTAAAGGCTGGGGAGTGTCATTTATTCTTTCTCCTTTGTCCTGGGTAAGGATTTGAGGAGTATTGACTTTCCCCTACTTCGGTGAAAAATTGTTGCTCACGACACCAGAGACCTATGAAGACATTTACATTTGCGAATTGGTCGAAATTTATAGCTGTGACATTAACCGCAACGACTATTCCTTTGACGATAAGTGCTGTTTCTGCTCAAGTTCTTAAAGGGTTTGGCGCTTCGTTTCCTGAACCCCTTTACCAACGCTATAGCACTGAATACGAAAAGGAAACTGGCAAAACGTTTGAATACACAGCCATTGGCAGTGGCGGTGGGATTCGCAAATTTATGGAGCGAGCCGTAGACTTTGGGGCAACCACATTAATTCCCACTCCGATTGAGGAAAATCAAGTGGAAGATGGATTGCTGATGGTACCGACTGGGGGAGGGGCGGTTGCTATTGTTTATAATCTTAAAGATGTCCCCACGAATATTAAACTCTCTCGCGAACAACTTGCCAAGATTTTCACGGGTCAAATTGGTAATTGGAAACAGGTGAATCCCCGCTTTCCGAATAAAGAAATTCAAGTTATCGTGCGCTCAGACAGTAGCGGTGCTACCTTTGTTTTGACGAAATACTTGAATAAAATTAGTGGGGGAAAGATAGAAGCCAGCCGAGAACCCGATTGGGGATTTGATATTTTCGCGGCGCGTCCCCAAGATAGTGGCGTGGCGGCAGAGGTGCGACGTATTGATGGGGCAATTGGTTATGTTCAATCAGGTGTTGCTCAGAGGAATAATCTGCCTGTGGCTCGGCTGGAAAATCAAGCGGGACGTTATGTGAAACCGACGTTAGACGAAACCAAGAAAGCACTGGAAAATGTCACGTTTAATGACGATTTTACCACGGACAATATTAATGATCCAGAGGAGGGTTATCCTTTGGTCAGTTTAACCTGGCTACTTATTTATAAAAGATATTCCAATCAAACCCAAGTCCTTGAAACTCAAGACGTGTTGAGATGGATCATGACGCGGGGACAAGAGTTTAACCAAGAACTAGAATATACGAGAATTCCTGAAGATGTCGCCCAAAAGGTGATTGAAACGGTAAATACAGAATTGAAGGTTCGCCCCTATTAAAATTCCGAGTTTTCTTTTCAGGGGAATAAACTAGGGAAATGGGGAAAGTCGGGGCGGGTTTTACGACTATCTTTTCGGTTGCACCCAGATGGAATTAAACCCACCCCTACACAGCCGTTAAGTTCACCTCAATAGTCACGGAGGTCTTGCATTATAGACAGTGAAACGTTCAGATAAAAAAATCGGGTTGGGGATGAAGAGGAACCAAGGAAAAATCATGAAGAAACAGAGTGCGCTATTGCCCGTAACATCAGCCATACTGGGTTATAATCTGCTAATTTTATCCCCAGTTTCAGCACAAATTGATCCGATTAATCTACCGTTCGCTGATCCGCCGACACCCTCACCCTTTGAGTTACCCATTGAAGACGCTAACCAACCGGATTCCTCCCTGGCTCAAATCACCCCAGTGAGTGAATTGCGGGATGTGAGTCCGAGAGATTGGGCGTATGAGGCATTGCGGAGTTTGGTGGAAAAATACCGTTGTTTAAGGGGTTCAACTGACCAAACCTTTGAGGGCAATCGGGCGTTAACCCGTTATGAATTTGCGGCGACACTGAACCTTTGTTTGAGTCGGATTGAAGGGTTAATTAATGACGCCAAAACCAGTGGAATTACTGAAGACGATTTAGCCACGGTGCAACGGTTACAAGCCGACTTTGCCACAGAATTAGAGACAGTGATTACAGAAGTAGATACTCTAGATGCAGCCGTTATGCGTCTGGAGGATCAGACATTCAGTACGACAACAATTTTACGCGGCAGTGTAAATTTTAATATAGCTGGGGCGTTTGGCGATCGCCAGGCGGTTCCTAGGGGCGAAAAACCCTCAGCAGACTTGGATGAAACGCTCACCCTCTCATCCCGTGTTAGCCTTAGCTTCGATACCAGCTTTACGGGTAGAGATCGATTGCGAACCCGGATACAAGCTGGGAATGTGAATAATTTTGGCAGTAGCGTGACGGGAACCGATATGACTCGTCTGATTGGTGCGACAAATACGGGCAATGATGTGAGCATTGGTACTCTATTTTACGAATTCCCCCTCGGCGATCGCGGCATCGTGGCGATCGCGCCAGCGGCTGATTTTCCGACTCGGATTTTTCCGGCGCTGAATCCGGTTTCTTCTATTTCCAATTTTGGTGGTGAAAGCCCGATTTACTCCTTTGCCTTTGGTGCAGGAACCGTCGCCTACTACCAATTTACCGATGAACTTGCTGCTGGGGTGAGCTATTTAACCACGTCGGGTAGCAATCCAGATGAGGGACTTTTCAATGGTCAATATACGGCTTTAGGTCAGGTAACGTTTACCCCATCAGACGAGTTGAGCATGGCGTTAACCTATGGTCGATATTATGCCCCTGAACCGGGTTCAACGGTTAATATTACCGCGTCGAAGGGCAGTGAATTGGCTCAGTTACCTTTTGGTGAAAGTACCGCTACTTCCTCCAACGCTTTGGGCTTACAATCGACCTATAAGTTAAACGATCAGATGATTCTAGGTGGTTGGCTGAGCTACTTTCAGGCAAATGCGGAAGGTTCACCGACTGTGAGTGGTTTGAGTGGTTCATCCGGCGTCGATGCAGAGATCTGGAGTTGGGCAATTACACTGGCTGTGCTGGATGTGGGGAAATTAGGTAGTCAATTCAATTTTGTGGTGGGGATGCCGCCGAAAGTGACTGATAATGATATTGTTGAGCGAGAAGATGAGGATACCTCGTTACATTTTGAATTATCCTATACTTATCCCCTAAGTGATCGAATTTCGATAACTCCCGGCTTGTTGATGATTACCAATCCTGAACATAATGCAAATAATGATACCCTTTGGGTGGGATTGATGCGAACCAGTTTTAGTTTTTAGGTTGACGGGGTGATATTTAGTCCAGAATTGTTAAGACTAGCAGTAGATGAATGAGCTACGCGGCAAACAGGCATTTATTTGTGATATGGATGGCGTGATTT
>CAKZMA010001344.1 GCA_937127375.1 uncultured Coleofasciculus sp.
GCTCTACTGATTGTGGAAGCATGAAGCAACTAGGAGCTCAGAAGCGTCAGAAACACAGACTTCAACGAAGTAAGTCTGTGTAGTTCATTATTACGATATTCTATGCTGATCAGCCGAGTTGTGATTTGTTTACCGGACATATCGGTTGTGGCAAATCCACAGAGTTACTGCGGCTGAAGGCGGAATTGGAGGCGGAGGGGTTCCACGTTGTTTATTTTGAGTCGAGTGATGACTTGGAAATGGCGGATGTGGATATTGCCGATGTGTTACTGGCGATCGCACGGCGGATTAGTCAGAGTTTAGCAGATGTGGCGATCGCGGAACCCCAGGGATTGAAGCAGTTGCTGAAACGGACGGCAGAACTGTTACAGACGGAGTATGATTTGTCTGAGGTGGAGTTAGGCTTGCCGAAAATGCCAGGGGTTCCCGATGTGAAAGTGAAGGCGAATGACAAAGGGGCGTTGTCTTTGGCGTTTGGGATTGGTAAGATTACGGCGAAGGCACGAGCGGATTCGGGGTTGCGAGAACGGCTGAATCAGTTTTTGGGACCCAAGAAAGCTGAGTTATTAGCGGCGATTAATCAGGAGTTGATTGAACCTGCGATCGCGCAATTGCAACAGCAGGGAAAACGGGGATTAGTCGTGATTGTGGATAACCTGGATCGGGTTGAGGGTCAAACTAAAGGTTGGGGGCGATCGCAACAGGAATATATTTTTATTGATCAGGCTGAATATTTGCAAAAGTTTAATTGCCATCTGGTTTATACTATGCCCTTGGCGTTAAAGTTTGCTGATGAATATGCCCGGTTAACCCAGCGATATAAGGAAGAACCCAAGGTTTTGCCCATGGTACAGGTGCAGCAGGTGGATGGGAGTGACTGCACCGAGGGGATGAGATTGCTGCGACAGATGGTTCTGGCGCGGGCGTTGCCGGATTTGGACGAACAAGGGCGGTTAAATCGGGTGAATGACATTTTTGACCATCCAGAGAGTTTAGACCGCTTGTGTCGTGTTAGTGGCGGTCATGTGCGGGATTTATTACAACTGTTGATTCAGTGGTTGAAGAAGGATCTCAAACAAGGTATATTGACTCGTGAAACGTTAGAGGGTTTGATTCGCAGCCGTCGTAATGAAATGACACTTACCATTGATGATCATGAATGGGCGTTATTGCGAAAAGTTCGGGAACGGAAGAAAGTGAGTGGTGATGATGGGTATCAAAAATTAATTTATAGTCGGCTGGTGTTTGAATATCGCGATCGCGGCGAGTCTTGGTTTGATATTAATCCGGTTTTGGCAGATGCTAAGGAGTTAAGGGAATAGTCATTGGTCATTGGTCAAGAATATCATTTACATCCATCCTATGCCTCAGTCACCTATCTGTACAACCGTTGAGTTATTTTGCGGGATTGGAGGATTCCGGATAGCGGCGAACCAGAGAAATATAGGCACAATCTGGGCAAATGATCGGTGTCCGAAAGCCTGTCAAGTATACCGCGATCGCTTTGGAGAGACATCATTATATCCTGGTGATATTTATCAACTCGTTGATGAAATTCCTCCTCACGATCTGTTGACGGCTGGTTTTCCCTGTCAACCGTTTAGTAGTGCTGGCAAAAAAAAGGGAGTACGAGATCCACGCGGTCATATTTTTCAAGTAATTATTGATGTCTTGCAAAAACACAAGCCCAAGTTTTTTATCTTAGAGAATGTTAAACGCTTGTTGTCTATGGAGGAAGGGACGCATTTTGCCACGATACTCAATGAGTTAGCGCATTTGGACTATACGATAGAGTGGCGTTTGATCAATGCCATGCATTTTGGTTTACCCCAAAATCGTCAACGAGTTGTCATCCTGGGAACCTTAGAAAACGATACAAAGGATGATGTCCCGCAGATCAGACTTGCCTCAACTGAAAATATTGCTGAGTTATCAGATTCAACGTTTCAAACCCTGACTAACATTGAACAATGGACAACAATAAATGACCATAGTAATAGATTTCCAACTTGGGGATTAGCAAAAATAAGTCGTTTTTGGGGCTACAATTTTGCCCAATTTTATCCAGTTACACCGATTGTCCCATTACGGGCAATTCTTGAGTCAGATGTCGATTGCCAATTTGATTTTACTGAGTCCACTTTAGACCGTTTACAAAATAGTACCCCAGTAAATGATTTCGTTCAAGGTGTACAAATTCTCTACAATCAAAGTGGAGGAGCGCGAATGGGTTACACCGTGTTTGGCATTGATGGTGTTGCACCCACGCTTACTTCAACAACGAGTCGGCACTATGAACGTTATAAAATTGGCAATCAGTTTCGCCGTCTGACTAATGTAGAATATGCTCGCATTCAAGGCTTTCCGGATGAACATTGTGCGGGGATATCTATCTATGATCAATATGCTCTTTTCGGAAATGCCATCCCTCCGGTTATGGCGGGGTGGGTTATGGACTGTATCTTAGACAATAAGATTGTCCAGCTAAAAACACCTAAATTTGAGCAATTATCACTTTTTTCTATGACCGATGCTTTCTAAAGAAGAATTACGCGCCATATTAAGGGAATCACTGGATACAACAATTCAGGAAGTTAATCGCGGTACTCGAAAAAATTATATTTCAATGAAGTTCCTCTTATCAGTGGTCATTCGTCATTTATATTTGGGGCAAACCGTTCTAACAATTGTTCATGGGAAAGGGTAGTTAGTAGGGGCGTTAACTCTTGGGAATGTAATTGTAACATGGGCGCGATCGCACTGGCTAATTCGGGGTCAAGTTCCCCAAATCGTACTCGCAGGAAGTTTTCCGCCATTTGGCGTTGCCCTTCAACTCTACCTTGTTCTAAGGTTTCTTCTTGCCATTTTAAGTAAGCTGGTGATAAGTTCATGAGCAATTCCCTGTCCTGTTCACTTAAATTGTCGCTTTCGTTGATAGTGATACGCCAGTTTGCCAGAATCTGTAAAATGGTCTGCCGATAGGGGTTCTGTTGGGGTAAAGCAACCAATTCATCGATCGCTTGTTTCTGTGTTCCGCGTTTTCCTAAAACCCTTAACCATAGTGTATCTTCAGTGACGGGCAGTTGGTTGATGGCGATTAATGCTGTTTTCAGAAATTTTGCCATGAAATATACCCCTTCTCCCCAGTCTTCTGAATGTCCTGTAGGGGCGACCCGCCTGCATTAATGAACAAGGCGATTCCACTCAATTGACTTGGGTCGCCCTCTGCTTAATCCCCGATTTTGGATAATGTTGCTTAGAATTTTAGGATAAGTGTTGAGGCGATGATGGCGCTAAAGCGCAACTACAAGCGCAACTACGAATGAATGGGACGATACGATGTCGCAGCTA